>JAPPKT010000121.1 GCA_028819675.1 Caldilineaceae bacterium
TCTCCCCAAACTGCCGGGGAGGGTCCTTTCCCGGGCGGCGGCAGACCGCCGCAACACCCCACGCGCCACCATGAGGGAGAGCAGCCGGCAATCACACAGAGCCGGCAGGAGCTCGACCACCGCATAGCTGCGAAAGACTGACACGCTTGCGGCCGGCATTACGCACCTCGGATGGCGCCGGCATTGGTACCGGCCATGTGACCAGGTTCAGTCCCGGGTTTTGTGCAGGTATCCAGATCGGCGTCTGGTCCTGCGCTGGCCCCGTACTCATCCCCGTCAGACGACTAAGACATCGCCAATGCTATTTTTCGGCCGGCACCACAGAAGGCAAGTTCGCACACAGAGCCTCTCAGAACCACGCTTAGGCTCAATCAAGTGCGAAATCCACGCCAACACCCCAAAATCACAGTGCTCCGCCTACCACCGGGCGGCCCTGCGCTTCACCCTCGCCCTCGCTTCGCTCGACCTCGGCCTCTGCTTGGGCCGCCCTTTCGCCGCAAAGACGAGCTCGCAGCCGGCATCCAGGGAAAGCCGGCAATTGTACAGAACCGACAGAATCTCAACTCCCACACAGCTGCGAAAGACTGACACGCTTGCGGCTGGCAGTACACACCCCGGATGGCGCCGGCATTGGTGCCGGCCATGTACCCAGGTTCAGTCCCGGTTTTGTGCATGTGTCTGGACCTGCGCTGGCCGGCTGCAGCTTCCAGGAACGAATGAAGACGCCAGGACCACCTAGGGCGCACTCCATCGGTGCGTGGCGCCGCCGGCGCCCTGGCCGTATAATTTCCGTAATAAACTCTTGTCCGGACACAAGGAAAGAAAGGAACAAACACGAAACGCTTTCTGATCATCGTTGCCGTACTGGCCTTAATCTTGCCTGGCGCGCTGTTGGCGCAAGGCGTAATTCCGCGTGAGAGGCTGGCCGGAGCCCTCGCCAACCTCACGGAAAGAGTAGAGACTCTGGAAGATACTCAGGCGCTGGACGCTATTGAACAGCGCATACAGGTGCTGGAAGAAGCTCTGGCCGAAGTGGAAGTGAGCTCTGCACAACCGGAAGGAGAAGCATGTCTCATTATCGTAGGCGGTGGCGATTTCATGCCGCTCGGCAACCAACTCCGTCCCGAAACACTTGATGAGTATTTAGAGCAGTTTGGAGAGACCCCCGGAGATTTTGTTGTGAAGGATGCTCGCCTTTACCCAGAGTCAGGCATTCTGGAAGTACGGTACAATCCGCTTCTGCCCGGCACTTCCTCTATCGAAATAATTGAGAAATGGCAGGGCTGTGAATTTCTGGGGGTCGAATTCAAGTAAGCCTCGTTGTTCGACTAGACAATCTGAAACTCCCCAAAATGCGGAATACGGCCGATTTTGCGTCTGCCGGCGAATATTTTTCCGCACTGGAGGCGTTCTAAGGCCCTAAAATGAGCAAAGGGTACCTATAGGACCTTGTAACTGTGGCTGTTTCGGCTGGCCGGCGAGGGATTGACAGGATGAGATGGGAGGCCACGCGCCGGGCCGTGTTGGAGCGCGACCAGTACAGATGCCGCAAAGACGAGCTCGCAGCCGGCAGGAACTCGACCACCACACAGCTGCGAAAGACTGACACGCTTGTGGCCGACAGTACACCCCCCGGATGGTGCCGGCCATGTGACCAGCTTCAGTCCCGGTTTTGTGCATGTGTCCGGACCGGCGCCTGGGCCTGCGCTGCCGCGGACGCCGGCGGAGCCCCAACCACAGCGGAGAAAGCCCAGGGAAGTCAGCCAGGTTCGTTGCCTTCTGCTTGACCCCAACTCCCGCTTCAGACCAACATCGTTGTCGCCGGCTCCCAGGCCCCCCTGGTTTTCCCCAGGGCGCATTCCGTCGCCGCAGGCGCCGGCGCCCTGGCCGTATAACAGGCGTTATAGGGAGTGCCCCCTCCTCGTTCCTCGTCGGTTGCACCGCTCGCAGGCTCGCTCTCCCTATAACTTATTATTATACGGAAGGCAGGGGGGCCGTAGCCGGCGACCTGAGAGGGGTTGCGCCCCCTCTCAGACTCTCGACGCATGCAGGGGGCAAGCCCCCCACACCCCCCCACCTCTACCTCCATAACACTGCAGGACCAGCAACACGCCGGGAGGACCATGACAAAACCACCTCACGCCGTACCGCCAGCCAGCTTCCGCCTTACCCCTGCCGGCGCCTCCACGGCTCGTCCCTCGCACGCTCCGGCGCCGGCATACCATCCGACAGCAAGAACGCGACGCCGTGTTACCCACAGGACCCACGGAGGACCAGCTGCAGGCACACCAAGACGCCGTACAAGCCGACGCCGGCGCTTGTATCTGTTTCTGTGCCCACCCCTTACGACACCTGCGCCGGAGCGACCGAGCCCGCAATCCCACCCATGTTTGTTCATGTTCAGGGACGAAGCCGGCGCAGGGCACGCCGCCCGTCAAGCCCCGACGGAGGACGCCGAGGCCGGTATCATTCCCGTAAACGCCGGCGCCGGATATGCCCCAGGCCCCCGACGACGGAGAGCGCAAATTCGCACACAGAGCCGCTCAGAGCCACGAACCAGCCGTTCAGGCACTACTACACACCCCCAGACACCGTTTCACGGCGCCCGCAGCCGCCAGCGGCCGCAGGAAAGACCCTGGACGCCTGCAGGTCCTCAAGAACAACCACGACGTCGCCCCCCTGGGGACATCGCCGGCAGCTGTACTGCGCTTGCAGTTGCGCTTGTTTCTGTGACAGCGTTTGTCCCACCCGTTACGACCGCGGCGCCGAGGCGAACGCGGCGCGGCCCACCCCGTGTTCTGTTCCTGGAGTGTGCCGGCAGCTGCAGCTGCGCATGTCTTCTTCGTGCACCGGTGCCCAGCCCCACGATTGACGCCGGCCGGGGACCGGCGCCCCGACCGGGCATTTCCGTTGCCACCGGCTTGCGCCGGATGTCTGCCCGCCCGCCCGACCACTCAGGCCAGCCACCACATGCCGGCGAGATTGCGAAGGAGAAATGCTCGAGCTTTGCGAAAATACAACTCGCCCCTTACCCCGCCAGCGCTCTCATCCTCGCTTGGACTCTTACGAGGTCCTGCACTCCGATGGAGCTCAAGCCGGCGGACAGACTAGCCGCCTCAACCTCCATGACGCTGCAAGACCAGAAAGACGCCGGCAGATCGCCCAGCCCAACACCGGGCGGCCCTGCGCTTCACCCTCGCCCTCGCTTCGCTCGACCTCGGCCTCTGCTTGGGCCGCCCAACCGCGCAGACTGCCGGTTGCGGCTGTCTGCGCCAACGTCAACACGCCACCATATGCCGCCAGATTGCCACTGCCTCTAGAGGCGCTTATGGACTTTCCCCAATGCCGCAATTTGGGCCCGTGTCACCAGTGTAAATTCACGCCAAAAAAACTTTTCGCGCCGCACACACACACCGCCCCTTGGCGACGACCACGCCGCAATATTTTGAAATATTACGCTAGATCGCCACAACATGCCACAAACTCGCCGCTACGATGCCGCAAAATTGACATGCCCCGAAAACGACGCAGAAACAAACCCAACACCATCGACCGGACACAAAACAAGGCGAAAAATAGCCGGAAATAACGGGAAAAAACGGTTTTTTTCAATAAAAAACGACCGTCAGCGCAGTAAAAACCACAAAAATCGACCTCCAGAGAGACCTCGCAAAGACAGCGCCGGATACGGCCCGCGTAGCTTAAGCGTTGCTACCCTTAGACAACCCATGTTGCGCCTTGGGGCGTACTGTTGCAACATTAAAGGTCCCAACATCTACCAGGATGCGGACACGCACGAGGGGCGCAAAGCGGCATAAAGAGGAGGGCGAATATGACCCGGCAGATAACGGAGTTATCGACGCTCTGGCAGGAAGCCGAACAGCACATACGCGCATTCGAGCAGCTGGCGCGGCGCACGGTCGAAGAGGCCTGGCTGGCTGGCGATGCTCTCCTGCGCATCAAAGAGCAGCTCCCGCATGGCGCATGGACTCCGGCCCTTAGAGAGCGCGGTATACCCGTCCGCACGGCCCAGCGCTTTCTCCGTTTGCGCCAAAACTATCCCGAAAAACGACAAATTGTCGCATTTGCCAGCGTTTCGGCCGCGCTCACAAAGAGCAGACCAGCCGAGAAGCCGCCTGAGAGCAGGCCCATTTACGTTGTGTCGGCCGACGACCTGTGGGACTGGCAGCTGATGGAGGTGACGGCCCTGGCCCGTCGCCTGCTCGACGAGGAAGAGCTGACAGTTTTCAGCGGCGCGGTAACGGACGTCATCCGGCAGCACTTCAACTACTACGAAGACGACGAGAAATGCCACGAGGCCCTGGGCTGGTTCCGGTTGGCCCTGAGTTGCATCGTAGATATTGGACCGCTGGAAAAGGACGCTGACGCGATGAACGAAACGGAGCGCCGGCACCAAGCCTTTTTTGGCAACCACCATGACTGGGTTGAAAATCGAGGCGACTTCTTCCGCATAGGACCGCGCAAGGCCCTGCCAATCGAGCACGCACCATAAAACTGACTGCGTCTCAGATGGTGTGCATTGGCCTGAATTGGCCCGGACTGCAGCCCCGAACGGGGTTGAATTCGGATCGGATGTAAAACGGACACATATTGGACACGTCGCCGGCTGCAGCATGCGTACAGCGCCGCCGCCAAACCCCTGCGTCAACACAATCCAAATCGAAGAACCGGCCCGCCTAGTCCCACCGCGCAACCATTGCCGGCAGTCCGGTCAATGACACGCCTCCGTTGCCCGCTCGCGCGCCAGACACAATAAACTGTCAAACTCCGCCTGAAATGCCGCAATGATCGTGTCCGGATCCGGCGCAAGCCCGCGGTCCGTGATAAGCCCGATATTTACCTGCCCGCCGTAGCTGAATATGCTGATCCCCACCCCGATCGAACCGGACTGCGGCACCCAGAAGACGATCGTCTCGAGACGTTTGCCGGCAAAATAGAGCTTCTGCGTCGGTCCGGGCACATTGGTCAGCACCACACTCACCTTGTCGGCATAATACCCCCGAACGCTTCTGGCGATCTTGTCCGACACGACGCCCAGGCCGGCGATAACCTGATAGGTCACCAGCGCCTCAGGCGACTGTTTAATGGCGTCCATATAGCGCTTTGTCTCAAAAAGCCGGTCGATGGGATCGGCGATGCCGATGGGCAGGGGGAGATAGACCAGAGCGAATCGATTCGTCAGCTTCGTATCCTCGGCCCCGCGGATGTCCACCGGAACCATCGCCCGGATCTCCTTGCCCTCCGGATTGTCGCCGCGAGCTTCGACATACCGGCGCAGGGCCCCGGCTATCGCCGCGACCAGCACATCATTGACCGTTGCCCCCATCGTATTCTTCACGAACTTCACATCATCTAAGGGAATCCCTTCGGACCAGGCCACCGCCTTGCCGACCCCAACCTCACCCTTGAAAGCCGTTTTGTCGTCCGTCCTCATCAGCGCCAGCTTCGCCAGAACAACCGCAAACCTCCCAGCCAGCTCTCCGCCCCTTGCCGCCAGGGACAGTAGATCGCTCGGTCTTCTGACCCTCTTGCCGCCTTCTGGCAATATCGCGGCCCCCGGACGCGCCGCGGCGCGGGCCACGGGATGCAGAGGAGTCCTCTCTTGGGGAAGCCCGGCCGCCCCGGCCGGCGCCCGCCAACCTCCCTCCGCAGACACATCAGCCAGCGAGAGCAGCACCCTTACCAGTGCCGCTCCGTCCCCAATACAGTGGTGCATGCGCCCGAAAAAAACGCTGCCTCCCTCATACCCTTCGATGAGTGTGAATGCCCACAGAGGCCGCTTCAAATCTAACGGATCGGTGAGCAGTCGAACTATCGTATCGTTGAGGCTCTTCTTATCCCCCGGCGCCGGCAGAACGATGTGCCCAACGTGCGCGCGCGGATCGAACTCCGGATCGATCTCCCAATAAGCACGCGTTCTCAGGCCGCTCCGATGCTCCACCACCCGCTGACGAAAACGCTCATGAATCAGGAGCCGTTCCTTCAGCACAGCCAGCACCTGCTCATACTGCAGCAGCTCCCTGAAAATCCAGAAGCCGTTGATCACCATCGGATTGGTAGGATCGTCCATCATGAGCCAGGCTCGATCCACGCTGGACATCGGTTCGCGTCCGGCCATTGGAAAGTTCTCCCTGACAGTCATTGAGGGTCGTGGACACCTTGCATCCTGCCCTGCACAGACATGGACATAACTCCGCAAAAATACGCAAGACTTCTGCCCTGAATGGTCCCCAATTTCCCACAACCTGACAAACGCCAAAAATCCTGAAATGCCTCCCGATAGGGTTGAAAATGGCCGTCGCCAGTCGTATCCGTCCGCTCCCGGATCGACAAACGCCGGACCAGGCCGCAATGCCCGAATCCGGCGCTTCTACCTGCTCTCATCCCGATTAGAACAAACTTTCCCGCACAGGAAGCCCGTAGAGCGTCTTAAATCGCCTTAGGGTACTCCTACTACCTTGCAATGCGTAACGCCCGCCCTGCGCTGCCAGCAGTGGAATGATGCATTGTTGCTGCCCGCAGCCGCGCTACAGCCCGCCAGGACGCAGTGGATGCTGCCATCGAAGGCCTGGAAAACGGCTGAAATCGGAGTCCGTCGATACCATCGTGCAGCCGTGCTCGACTGCAACCGCCGCGTGCTGAGCGTCAGCCACCAGCTTCCCCGTAGCGCCGGACTCGCGGCAAAGCCGTTCGAATATCTCCAGATGATCGGGGCCCGGGCCGACGATGCGCGCGGTCGGGCGTTCCACAAGCGCGGAAATGAATGCGAAGGACTGGTCGAGAGTGGATGGGGGGTCAAAAATTCGCGGGTTGGTTACCACGCGCACGAAGCCGGCCAGAACCAGGACCGAGAGGGCGAACGGTTCCGGCCCCGTCGCCAGGCGCGTGATCCACGTCGCATACTCGGGATGTTCGGGAACAGAGTCCTCGACGTGGGCATAGATCAGAACATTTACGTCGGGAAGCAGCATCCCGAGTCACTGGCTCCCGTGCCCAAGCCGGGCCTCGTCATCCTGCACGTCGAGCGCCCTCGGCCGGTCGAGATCGACGCCCGCACGGGCGTGAACCCCCCGCACCGTCACCAGCCGGAACGGCGGCGGCTCCGACCGTTCGCGACGTTTCAGGGCGTCATCCAACGTCTTGGCGATAAAGGCGCTGACGCTGATGCCGCGGGCTTCAGCCGCACGCCGTACCTGCTTTGCAAGCTGGTCGTCAAGGGAAATAGTGGTTCTCATGATGCACTAGCATAACACCTCTTCATCGATGCATCAATTCGGCTGGAACAGGTTGCTCACGATCCCACCGCCACCCATCCGCCATATCGTAGAGGCGCCCCTTGTGGGTGCCCCCTTACGGGCTCCACGAATCAAAAAAGCAGTTCTCCGTGTCCCTCCGTGGATCAAAAGCAGTTAGCTGTTCTTCGTGGCCCTTCGCAGATTGACTAGGCCTTGACTGTCTATTGACAAGCGACAGGCTACACGATAGACTGCTGTTGTGATCCTATCGTTCAAGCACCGGGGGCTGAGAGCGCTCTACAACGGCCGTGGTGCACGCCGGGTGGCTCCTGAGCACGTCCGTAAACTGATGCGCATCCTCGCGGTGCTCGACCGAAGCAGTGGGCCGCAGGATATGAACCTGCCAGGGTTTCGACTGCATCCACTGGCAGGTCAACTCAGAGGCTACTACGCCGTCTCCGTGTCGGGGAATTGGCGGGTAACTTTCAGGTTCGAGGACGGACACGCGGTCGAAGTCGACTACACAGACTACCACTGAGGAGGTGGGACCAATGGGTATGCGCAACCCGCCCCATCCGGGCGAGATTATAAGGTACGAGTGCCTGGAACCACTGGGCTTGACGGTCACGCGCGCGGCGCAAGGGCTGGGAGTAACCCGTCAAGCACTGTCGGACCTGGTCAATGAGAAGGCTGGCGTATCGGTGGAGATGTCAATTCGCCTCTCCCGAGCATTTGGCTCCACGCCAGAGACATGGCTCGGTATGCAGACTGCCTATGACCTGTGGCAGGCCCGAGAACGGGCCCAGGAAATCGAGGTTGAGGACTTCAAAGCCGCCGCAATTCCGTAGGGGCACCCCTTGTGGGTGCCCACAACCCCTGAACTAGCACAACCGCCCCGCGGGTATACAACGCCGGGCACGCCGCCCACCCTCACAAACCCTTAACAATGCCCGACCAGTTCTTCACCATCTCCTTAGCCAACCCGTAGGGGCATCCCTTGTGGGTGCCCATTCCCCCAAACTGGCACAACAACCGCCCCGCGGGTACACTACACCAGCCCCCCTCCACCCCCCACAAACCACTATCGCAGAATTCGACTCCTTCCGCCCCCAGGCGCACTGTCGATAAGGCTTGATTGGAGGATGACGCACTGCCGCGGATTCAAAGAAAAGCTTCCGTAAAGGACCTGGGTTCCCTCCCTCAAGGAACGCGGCATACCCGCAAAAACGACAAATTGTCGCATTTGCCCGCGTACCAGTCCCGGGGATGAGGCGCTGGCACAGCATTTTGGGCAGGCCCGCCGGTTTTGGCCGTGTCATTCCGTACAGAATGATTGATACCAGTCGAGAAGATGCAAGAGCAATTTAAGGATTGGCGCTACGCGGTGATGTGGGTGTCAGTGGGCATAATCGCCCCAATCGTCCTCCACTCGTTGCCAGAACCGTTTCACATTCCATTCAGTTGGGGCTTTTCGGCAGGATGGATGACGACATCTCTCATTATATGGTTCGTCGTGTGGTACCGTAATCGCAGCTAAGGATCATGGGCCAGCGGCATTCCCCCGGACCTATGTCGAAGCGCAAGCCAGCCACTTCGAATAACCGTACCCAAGAACACCATTCACCAGGACCTCAATGAAGAGATTCTTCCGTTTCGTCTACCGTCTTCTCCTCTTCGTCGCGATCGTCGCTGCACTGATCCTTCTCATCGGGGTCTTCCTCCAATTGCAAACCCTGTCGACGCAGGTCGACGAGCTGACGGCGCGCGTGCAACGGCTCGAGGAGGCGAACGCCGCGCGGCCCGCGCCCGGCTCGCAGGCCGCGCAGGGCCCGGAGCCGACCCGAACGCCCACACCCGAGCCGACCGCGACGCACACGCCCAAACCGACCAGTACGCCCAGGCCAACGAACACGCCGGCCGGGCCCACCGCCACGCCCGGGCCCACGCACACCCCTGCGCCGACCAACACCCCAGCACCAACCAATACGCCCGGGCCGACCGCAACGCCCAGCCTCACGCGCACACCCAGGCCGACCAACACACCCGCGCCGACCAGCACGCCCAGCCCCACGCGCACGCCTAGGCCCACCAACACGCCCAGACCGACCCGGGCGCCTACGAACACGCAGACGCCGACCGCCACGCCCGTGCCCACGCCCTTTTTCACCGTCAACACCGACTGGATCAACGTCAGAAAGGGGCCCGGACCCGAATACCCGATCATCGATGCCATCCCCAGGGGCGAGCAGCACAACATCCGCGGCCGCAACCCCGCCGGCACCTGGCTGGAGTTCTGCTGCGTGGACGGGCAGCGCGGCTGGATCTACGCGCCGTACCTGATCGTAAACGTCGACGTGACCATAATTCCGACAGTGCGGGCCACCCCAACCGTCCCGCCGTCGCCCACACCTACGCGCACGCCCATACCCACGGCCACGCCCGTCCGGCCCACGGATACACCCGTCCCGCCCGCCGGCGACCTGGGCCTCCGCATCGAGCCTGAAAACCGCTGCTCGCACTACGACTCGGACCTCTATCCCTACTCCCAGAGCGTCGAGCCCCATATCGTCAACCAGCAGGGCGGCCGCATCTACGGCCCCTACACCGGCACCTACTTCTCCAGCATCAGGGAGACGGACATCGAACACATCGTCGCTCGCAGCGAAGCGCACGACAGCGGCCTCTGCGCCGCCGGCAGCAACACCCGGCGCACCTTCGCCAACGACCTGCTCAACCTCACCCTGGCCAGCCCCAGTGTGAACCGGCACCAGAAGGTCGCCAAGGACCTGGCCGAATGGCTGCCGCCCTTGAACCAGTGCTGGTACGTGAATCGGGTCGTGCAGGTCAAACGCAAGTACAATCTCTCGATGGACCAGGCCGAGGCCAACACCGCCCGCCGCGTGCTGGCCGGGTGCCCCAGCACGCAGATGCATTTCACCGACCCGGGCTCAGCGCCGCCGCCGGCAACGAATACACCGCCGCCGTCGGGGCAGTCCTGCCCGAGAAACTGTACGGAGGCCCACGCCATGGGCATGAGCAATATGGGGAGAGACCATCGTTGCTATCAGCCGAAGTTCGACCGGGATCGGGACGGTATCGCCTGTGAGCGCTAGATAGCGCCAGGGCCTCCCCCGCGCCCTCCGCGGACACCCCGTAGGGGCACCCCTTGTGGGTGCCCATCCCCCGAAACTGGCACAACAACCCTCGCGCGGGTACACTACGCCACAAACGCCGCCCACCCCCACATACCACGACCAATGCCCGGCCAGCTTTTCACCAACTACTTTCTCGAAGAAGGCATCCTCCACACCGCCGCCTGGCAGGAATCCCTCTCCCAACCCGCAGACCTCGACGCCTTCCGCACCTGGGCCCGCGCCCTCCTCGAGAACGCCGCCAACTTCCACACCCTGAACGAGGCCTCCACCGAGATGGAACTCATCCGCCCCCTCTTCGAGCTCCTCGGCTGGGCCCACTACCTGCCCCAGCAGGGCAGCGACCAAAACCAGGACATCCCCGATCACCTGCTCTTCGCCGGCGCCGCCTCCAAGGCCCGCGCCGCCGCCAAACCCGCCCCGCAACGTTACCCCGACGCCCTCGCCGTCGCCGAGAGCAAGCGCTTCAACCTGCCCCTCGACGCCCGCGAAGGAAAACAGACCGGCTCGCCGCACGCCCAGATCCTTCGCTACCTCGCCACCGCCGACATCAACTCCGACGGCCGCATCCGCTGGGGCATCCTCACCAACGGCCGCATCTGGCGCCTCTACGACCGCCGCGCACTCCCCCGTGCCAGCGGCTACTACGAAGTAGACCTTGACGCCGCCCTCCAGGCCAGCGGCGACGCCCACGCCCTCCGCGCCTTCCGCCTCCTTTTCGGCCGCCCCGCCTTCAGCCCCCAACATGGCGCCCAGACCAGCTTCCTCGAGGACGCCATCGCCGAAGGCCGCCGCTACGAAGAACAGGTCGCCAGCGACCTCTCCGGCACCGTCTTCGACAAAGTCTATCCCGCCCTCGTCCGCGCCCTCGCCGACAAGAGCGGCGCCGAGCTGGACGACGTCCGCCAGGCCGCCCTCATCTTCCTCTACCGCCTCCTCTTCCTCCTCTACGCCGAGGACCGCGACCTGCTGCCCGTCAACGACAGTCGCTACGACGACTACGGCCTGCGCAAATCCGTCCGCGACGACGTCGACAAACGCACTGCCGCCGGCGACGCCTTTTCCGGCTTCGCCAGCCATTACTACGATCACATCAGCACCCTCTGCCGCCAGATCGACAAGGGCGACCCCACCATCGGCCTGCCGCCCTACAACGGCGGCCTCTTCGCCCAACAAGCCGCGCCCCTGCTCGAACAGGTCCGCCTCTCCGATCACGTGCTCGCCCCAATCATCCACAGCCTCAGCCGTACCAGGGGCGAGTCCGGCCCCCGCTACGTCAACTACCGCGACATGACCGTCCAGCAGCTCGGCTCCATCTACGAGCGCCTGCTCGAGCGCGAACCGGTCCGCACCCCCGCAGGCGAAATCGTCGTCCGCCCCAACAGCTACGCCCGCAAGGACAGCGGCAGCTTCTACACCCCCCAACCGCTCGTCGACCTCATCGTCGAGCGTACCCTCACACCCCTGCTGGAAGAGCGCAAAGCCGCCTTCCACGCCAAAGCCGCCGCCCTGCAGAGCGACACACGCGCCAAAGCCGGCCGCCTCGCTGACCTCCACCCTCTCGACCCCGCCGCAGCCGCGCTCGACCTCAAGGTCCTCGATCCCGCCATGGGCAGCGGCCACTTCCTCGTCACCGCCGTCGACTTCCTCTCCGACGCCATCGCCGACCTCGTCGAATACGCGCCCAGCACCGCACTCTGGCTGGAGAACGCCTACACCTCGCCCCTGCTCGACCGCATCGCCGCCATCCGCGCCGACATTCTCGCCCGGGCGCACGCTTCCGATTGGGTCATCGATGAAGCGCAGCTCACCGACCAGGCCATCATCCGCCGCATGGTCCTCAAACGCTGTATCTACGGCGTCGACAAGAACCCCCTTACCGTCGAGCTCGCCAAGGTCTCCCTCTGGCTGCACAGCTTCACCGTCGGCGCACCCCTCTCCTTCCTCGACCACCACCTGCGCTGCGGCGACTCCCTCATCGGCCTGCGCGTCCACGACGCTACCCAGGAGTTGCAGCGCTTCACCGGTCTCTTCGCCGACTCCGCAGTTGTCGGTGCTGAATCAGCAGCGGAGGGCATGCAGGAGATTGAAGAGATGTCCGACGCCGACGTGTCCGAAGTCCAGCAATCCGCTGAACTCTTCCGAGGCGTCGAGCAGACCACCGCCGAGTTGCGCGGCCTGATGGATTTCCTCTGTGGCCTGCGTTGGCTCACAGCTGGAATGAGAAAGAAGCAACTCACCCAGTACGAGTACCCTCTGACCATGACGCTCGGCCACAATGCCGCGGACGCCTACCGCCTGCTTGCGCGCGGGCCGCACGCATTCAACGCGGCTCCTTCCGAGAGCGAGAACGGTGATTGGCAGGAATTCACGCACATGTGGAACGCAGCCCGATCCATCGCCGCCCGCGAAGGTTTTCTACACTGGGAAGTCGCCTTCCCCGGCGTCTGGCGCCGCTGGCAGGACGACCAGCCCACCGGCGGCTTCGACGCCATCATCGGCAACCCGCCCTGGGACCGCATCAAGCTGCAGGAGGTCGAATGGTTTGCCACCCGCTCCCCTGAACTGGCCCTTGCCCCCACCGCCGCCGCCCGCCGCCGCGGCATCAAGCAGCTGCGCGAGCAGGGCGACCCCCTCGCCGCCGATTTCGACGCCGCCAAACTGCGCGCCGACCGCCTCGGCCAGTTCATCCGCGCCTCGGACCACTACCCACTGCTCGGCAGCGGCGACATCAACCTTTACTCCCTCTTCGTCGAGCGCGCCATGCGCCTGGCCAAACCCGACGGCATCGTCGGCCTCCTCACCCCCTCAGGCATCTACGCCGACAAGACCGCCGCCCGCTTCTTCAAATCCATCTCCACCAGCGGCCGCGTCGGTGGCCTGTTCGACTTCGAAAACCGCAAGATCTTCTTCCCGGACGTTCACGCCTCATTCAAATTCTGTGCCCTCATCTTCGGCGGCGAGGAGCGACGCTTCGCCCAAACCGACTGTGCCTTCTTCCTCCACGACACCGCCGTCATCGACGATCCGGACCGCTGCTTCCCCTTGGCCCCCGCCGACTTCGCCCGCGTCAACCCCAACACCGGTACCGCCCCCGTCTTCCGCACCCGCCGCGACGCCGACATAACCCGCCGCATCTACGAGCACCACCCCGCCCTCGTTGACCGATCCGGTGAGGACGAAACCCGCGCATGGCCCGTGCGGTACGTTCGCATGTTCGACATGGCCAACGACTCGCATCTCTTTCGAACGGCTGACGACCTCGGGACCGATGGCTTTTACCCGGTGGATGGCAACCGATGGAAAAGAGGAGAGGAGTTGTACTTTCCCCTGTACCAAGGCCGCATGATTCATCTGTTCGACCACCGCGCCAACTCAGTACGCGTCAACCTCGAGAGTACCCATAATCCGTACTTGAGCGAGGAGGTGAGTGAGTCGCAACACGCCGATCCGGGTTTTTCACCTCAGGCACAGTATTGGGTTCCGGCACAAAATCTAAGCAGTTTTCACTCTTCTAACAGTGGATGGCCGATCGCCTACCGTCGGATAGCCCGCACCACTGACTTTAGAACTATGATCGCAACAGTTGCGCCAAAGGTCGGTTTCGGTGACAGTGTGTTTCTGCTCATGCCTGAAGAGAAAATGACCGCAACCGGAACCTGCAATTTGGTCGCCAACTTATGTAGCCTTAGTCTTGACTATGTGATCAGGCAGAAGCTGCAAGGGACGAATCTCAGTTGGTACATTGTTGAGCAACTCCCTGTCATCGCCCCCGCCGACTACGACCGCGCCTTCGGCGCCACCACCGCTCGCGACCTCGTCCGCCACCACGTCCTCCGCCTCACCTACACCGCCCACGACATGGCCCCCTTCGCCCGCGACCTCGGCTACCACGGCCCGCCCTTCATCTGGAACCAAGAAAAACGCCGCCACCTGCGCGCCCGCCTCGACGCCCTCTACTTCCACCTCTACGGCCTCTCCCGCGCAGACGCCGCCTACATCCTCGACACCTTCCCCATCGTCCGCCGCCACGACAAAGCCGCCTTCGGCACCTACCGCACCAAAGACATGGTCCTCGCCTACTACAACGCCCTCGCCGCCGGCGACACCGACACAGATGTAGCAGTCTAGACCACCAATCTAGCTCTGCCTACTTGGTCGCAAGGGCGGCAGTCACACAGTCAAAAACGACAAATTGTCGTTTTTGCTATCGGCCGCTTGTCGAATGAGTACGTGATTCGCGTAAAAAGACAGGATTATAACACGCGCCTTGATCAGACTTGGCCCCATCCGCCCCAATGCACCCAATCCCTCCTATGTTATAGTCCAGACACCAGGACTCGCCACAAACTACAGAGTAGAACCTACATAAGAGAATGAAAGAAATGAGTGAAAAAGTAACATTCGAGGAGGCTAGCCGGTTGGTGGAAACGACAAATGGAGAAGATGCAGATGCGGACCGATGGAAGTCGCATGAAGACATCAGAAAGGACTACGTCCGCAGAGCGGAAGACAGAAATTCGGGGAAAGGACAGGAAATTGGCGAATCCTATCTCTTCCTAGAGGGCAAATTGCTGTTTATGAAACACAGGTTTTCAGAATACAAGAAAGTGATGAGCGGAGACAGAGTGGACAGAATAATTCTGCGCCATTACTTACGCGGCTTTCTTCGGGATGCAATTAACGCATTTCTGGATGGAGTCATTCTGGAAATCGTCAATTTTGTCGACAAGAGAGGTGATGTAGAGAGAGGACATCTGAGCCTCTATTCCTTCTTGTCCCATGTGAATGATGAAGAACTAAAGAAAAGACTCAGTGAAATCGAAGTCAAGGCGAATCCAATCATCCGAAGAAGACATGGATTCGTCGCTCATTGGGGAAAAGCAGCAATAATTGAAGGAAAAACCATTCCGATCTCCATAGATGAGGTAGACTGCGTAATAGAGTTGATCGCTGAGGCTATGGAATACATCGGAGAGCAACTGCTGGGGCTCAATCACTTCTCAGAGAAATCGGAAAGTTATGATCCTTGGGAATTGATTACACCTGGAGGAGTTGAACACGTCATTATATATCTAAAACGTTACGAATGGCTCTCTCATAAACAAAGAGAATACGCCATTAATGGTGAACCCTTTCTCTCACCGCGTTGGTTCGACATATCTAAATCAACAGAGCAAGGAGCGGAAGAACGCAGAAAGCAAAGAGAACGTATTCTTTCTCTGGTGGACACATAAAGTACGCAAGTGGAATCACTGAAGTGAGCCCAAAAAACCGGACCGCGAACTGCCGCCTTGGCCAGCAGCAGGTATCCTCCATATCCAGCCGCCGGCGATACGGCCGTAGAGGTAGTGGCCTAGGCCATCAAAATTATCGCGAGAACGCAGAATCATGACGACAGACCCGACTGAGCAACAGAATTACGCTACTCCTCCGCCGGTCACCCCCTATCCGGAGGTTCTACCCCTCAACGACCCCAACCTCCCCTGGGAGCGATTTGAAGCGTTTTGTGTAGAGTTTGTTTCCAGACTCCCCGGCGTCAAGGAAGCGCATCGTTATGGAGGGCAAGGAAGCCCTCAGAAGGGAATCGACATTATTGCCTACCTCGACAACGGTGAGAAGTGGGCTTTTCAATGCAAACAGAAGCAAACGTTCTCAAAGGCTGACGCCACGAAAGCGATTCAGGCAACGAGCCACGAAGCTGACCGCTTCATTTTGACGTTGAGTCGTCAAGCCACCAGTAGGGTTCGGGACGCTTGCGATAGTTATCCTGACTGGGATGTCTGGGATATAGACGACATCTCTCGGAAAGTCCGAGAGATGGAGATGCATTCAAGCGCGAGGCTTGTGGAAACCCACTTTGGTCCCTCGTGGCGAAAGGCATTCTTGGGCCTCCACGGTCTATCACCATTCGCAACGCCCCTTGAATTCTTCGATCCATTTGCGACTACGGCGGCTCTGTTCAACCACGCGTGGAAGCTTGTGGGGAGATCCGACCATCTACGACAGGCCCACGAGTTTGTCGAGTCGCAGGAGCAGAAAATAGCGATTCTCACTGGCCGCGGGGGTATTGGTAAGTCGAAAATACTTCACGCGTTCGCTGAGGCGTTCGATCAAGAACACGAGGGAACGGCATTATGGTTCGCGGCTGAAGAAGTACTCTTCACTCTCGATGGTGCCGACTATTTGCCCTTCAAACCCTGCGTCATCGTCGTGGACGACGCTCACCGACGTGAAGATCTGCCAGCCCTGTTAGCCCTAACCCGGCAGCGGCCACATATGATCAAACTCGTCTTGTCATGTCGTCCCCAAGCGATTGACTATTTGAAGTCGCAGCTCACTCAAAGTGGCTTCGATGTTCACGAGCGCGTCGTCCTACCAAACGTTAAAGAACTGTCCCGCGAGGAAGTCATAGAGTTAGGGCGCCAGGCGCTTGGACCTGAATTCGCAGGCTTCGCCGAGCAGCTTGCCGCCGCTACATGGGACTGTCCGTTGGTTACCGTAGTAGGAGGGCAGCTGCTGGCCAAGAGGGCCATTGAACCGGAGTTGCTGGAACGCGACGAGGAGTTCAGAGATACTGTCTTGATCCGTTTTCGAGATATTCTTGTCGGCGAACTTGGCGACCGGATTGACCCGGGGCTGTGCAGGGCTCTCCTGGACCTGATATCCGCCATCCAACCAGTCCGGCTGGACGACAACAGGCGGTTGGACTGCGAGGCAGAGTTCTTGAGGATTGATCGCCCAACTCTGCTCCGTTCCTTAGGCATACTGGAAGAGGCCGGAGTGTTACTCCGGCGGGGCAACACATTGCGGATCGTCCCAGACGTGCTTGCAGACCACATCCTCTACAAAGCAAGTGTCACCTTTCAAGGACAACCGACAGGATACGCCGACCGTGTATTCAATGAGTTTGCGTCTCTGTGCCCCAGTGAGGTCTTGCGAAACCTTGCTGAGCTGGACTGGCGTCTGCGGCAATCTGGTTCCCAGGCTTCCGATCTGTTGAGAAATATTTGGCACAGTATTGAGCAAGAATTCAAAGATGCGTCACACCAGGGGCGGAGCACGATCCTACGAATACTTGAGACGGTCGCTGTCTACCAGCCCGAGAGAACCCTCGAACTGGTGGAGCACGCGCTCCGAAATCCCGCAACCGAATCGGGAAGTCCGGAATGGCCCCAATTGTGGGGGTCCAAACACAGCCATGTGTTGCGCCAGCTGCCCGCCCTGTTGCGGCAGATCAGCTACACCCTCGACTATCTTCCTCGTTGTTGTAATCTCTTATGGGAATTAGGAAGGGTCGACGGCCGAAATCTCAATTCAAATACCGACCACGGGGTGCGCGTGCTCGCTGATCTCGGAGGCTATGAAATCGGTAAGCCATTTATCGTAACTAGTAGGGTGCTGGACACTATAGAGAAACTGCTTGAGGACCCCAGCAGTCACGACCATATCCACTCTCCGCTTGACATCATCGACCCGATGTTGGCCAAGACAGAATACTCTGTTCACTTTGAGGGACACAACTTCGTCTCTCGCTCATTCACGCTTAAGTTTGAGAGCATAAAATCGATTCGGCAACGCGCAATTTCCCTGATAGATCGCTGCCTGCATTCGAATGATCTAAAGATAACGTTGCGCGCCCTTGGGAGTTTGGAGAGCGCCCTTCATGACCCTAAAGCCTACCTTAACATGGATATTGCGGACGAGGATCTGGAGCAGTGGCGCCCTGAGCAACTAGAGATTCTGGCACTCATAGCAGATCTCGCGCGGCGTTCGGCAGAGCCAATGACACTCATCCGCATCAGGAATGTTCTCTTGTGGCATTGCAGGTCTAGCCCTTCTGAGGAAGTTAGAGATAGGGCTAATGCTGTCGTGTCTTCAATACCTGAATCGTTCGAATTACGACTTACCCAAGAGTTGATAGACCCTTACCATATGGATGACTGGCAGCCTAACGAGGAAGGCGGAGATGATGACTTCAGGCTCCGCCAAGAGAGGGTCGGGCAGAGGCGGCGGGCTCTTGTTGTCAAGTTCTTAGATCACTCAGAGCACGCGGGCAAGGCTTACGAGATTCTCACTGACAGAATTCAGACCATAAACACCGCCGAAGCTCGATCTGACCCGCAAGCGATCTTGCATATTATTGGAAAGTTGAACCCGGAATTTGCCGCTGGTCTCTGCGACATCATCGTTGACAACCCCAATGGGCCACTTGCGCCGCACCTGCAATCACTGCTGACAAGCGTGAGAATATGGAACGCAGAGCGGGCACGCGGTATTGGCCAACGCACCTTAAGAGAAGGATCGGACATCCTCTGTCGCGGCGTAGCATTGAGCTATAAGTCGCGGGAATGGGCTGACAACGCCACAGAAGAGGATATCGAGATCATCAGGGAGCTTCTCGATCATGAGGGCATCGATGTCAGGAGACTGGCAATTGGAGCACTTGCTGCTCTGGCAGAAGCAAATCCGCATCTTGCGATCGATCTCGCAAAGGGCGTTGAAGTTGGGGACAACGTGTTCTTGGCGAATGAACTGTGTCAGCTTTTCTCAAATGGGTGGGGAGTTCCATTCCAAGAGTTGACATCAGATGATCTCAAAGCCCTTCTGTCCAAGCTTGAGGGTGTTCAGAAGATCGAAGACCATTACATCAACACCTTCCTGGTCAAAGCATCAGAACAAGACGCCAGGGCAGTTGTAGGACTTCTACTTTCTCGGATCAGGAAGAAGGATGATGAGGGGGGCAACTACGACGCGCTCCCTATACTGGGCTTTCAGAACCCGCTAGCCGGTTTGGCCGCGAGTCCAGACCAGGAGACCATCCTGCGAGAGATACGTGACATCTCGCTTGAGCCAGGGTTGTCTGACGCATACTGGATGCCGCAATTGTTCCGAGAAATTTCGTTAGATTTCGAGTCGGCTGCGAGTCTGAAGGTGCTGGACGAATGGAGCAACTCAGAAGACGCTACCAGGATCCAATCTGCTGCCTGCCTGGTTTCTCAAGCACAACCAGCGTTCGTCTTCAAGAACGTAGAATTCACTGCAAATTTACTGGAGCGTGCTGACGCCGCGAGCCCTGATTGCTATCGAAGCGTGGCCAGTAACTTGAGGAGCTGCGCGATTTCTGGTCCCCGCTCGGGAACGCCCGGTCAACCAATGCTCGAGGATGTGGCCATGAGGGACCAAGCGTCGGAGGTTAAAAGCCAATTTGACGCAGGTTCACCCCCATACAGGTTTTACGACTCACTAGCTAATTTTGCCGAAGCCTCCATTAGGGAGGACCTTCTGAGAGATGAAGAGCTATTTGAGTAGCCCGTCGCCTACATGCTCTGATCAGAGCACAACGCATCCGTCTGGATGCACCTTATTTTTCTCGTTTCGTGGTCCAAACATTGGGACCCACCAAAATTGGCATACCGGAAGTACTCCCGGCAGTAGAGAATTTGTAGCAAACATATAGGTCTCATTGGTTATGAGGCTAGAGGATGGACTGGTTTAAATCGTTGACGGATCTGGTTGAAAAGAACCCACTGGTCGTTTTTCGATTCCCATCTTACGATTGGAAAAGCATCTTGTACTCTCGGCGAGGCGTCAGAAATTTTACGGTTGCCTACCCTCATTTCCTGCTTAACAGAGTCAAATTACCAACTATTGGTCTGTTGACTGGCGAGGATTTCGAGGACGAGCCTGAGATTTGCCTATGTCTGGTGGACTCATCCTCTGCCGTGACTACTCTCAACAGTCGGATACGGTTCCTCTGCGCACAGAGAATTCTACCGTCTACCGAGCACGATCTTGTCCAACTTATCATAAAGCGAGGGTTCAAATCGAAGTTGCGCGCTTGCCTGCGTCCGCAAGCACCGATGGTACCACTGTCTTCCGAATTGAGTGTTCATCTGATCGAAAGGCTGGCCGACAGTGAGGAAAATCACAGAGCGATGCGGGGTGTGATTGCAGCGCTAAACTCTCCGAAAACCTATTCCAGTAAAGCAGCGCTTCAGCAGGACGCTGTAAGCCTTGCCCTGAAGACGTTTGGAATATCGCCAACTGAATCCGCTATCTTTGTTGAAACTGCCGAGGGCCGTGAGACTGCTCTTGCACGCGTGGATCATGTCGAAGAGGAAAGTGATGAATATGTCGATATCTATGAAGATGCTGTAATCGAGCATGACGCGAGGAATGTTCCCGGATTCACTTTTGTAAAAAGCGATCTAACCGGGCGAGCTATTTTCGAGAACGGATTTGAACAACTCGAAGTCATTACAGCCAATAGGCGCCCACTTGAGGAAGTCTTCGGCGTTGATCTTATCTATCTTAATGTGATTAAACAGAATGTTGTCATGGTTCAATACAAAATGCTGGAGCGCCACCGGCAAGGTAGGAAGACCGACTGGATTTATCGCCCTGACAGGCAATTTGAAAAAGAGATGGATCGAATGAAACGCTTTAGTCAGTCGCATTCTCCTGGAGTGCTGGAATACCGAATAAACCCCCAAGTCTTCTACCTCAGATTCGTAAGACGTAACGCGAAGTTGGGCAGAATCGAGGCAACGATGCCCATTGATCATTTCGAGATTCTTCGTAATGATCCCGAATGCCGAGGGCCAAAAGGCGCATTTCGCATTTCCTACGATACCTTGGATGGAAGGTATCTTCGGCAGGAAGCCTTTCTCGGGCTTGTGCGGTCCGGATATATTGGCGCTCATGCGAAAACTACGGCTGACCTGGAGACTCTGATCAAAGCAACTCTCAACGACAAACGGGCTCTTGTCGCTGCATTGCACTCAACGCGGCCATCAAGAAACTGATTTACAATCGATCACGGTCAAGTCAATGGGAGCAACTATAGCAAGACGGACCCAGAGTCTTCTGCGTCCATGCAAGACGGCACCAATGTCCCGACTATCGCACGCCAACTGAACAGCAATACGCGCTCTGATGATGGCAGACCGTCTGTTGCCGACCAGTGCCGGCCCCAGTCGTCTGGGCCCACCTGATTTTCCCCCTTTTTTATGATCTAGACATTGGGGCCAACCATACCCCTCTATCGTACACTCTATCTCGTGACCCAGTTTTTGGAGCCAATCTCATAGTATCGATGGAGAATCGTTAACAAGGAGGGTTCTGATGTTCACTACGTTCTCCCTTTCACTAAAAGTCCTGTTAAATGATGTTCAGAACGGGAAGATCCAACTCCCAGACTTCCAACGAGGTTGGGTATGGAATGAAGACAGAATTAGGGGACTTTTGGCCAGCATTTCCAGGGGATTCCCGGTCGGTGCCGTGATGACTCTCTCATCCGGAGGCGATATCAGATTTAGGACGCGCTTGGTCGAGGGAGTCAGTGAGAACGGAATTTCTTCACCCGACCGGTTTCTCCTAGATGGTCAGCAGCGGTTGACTTCGCTGTATCAAGCTCTGTTGCATCCAGATGCTGTCTCCACTCAGGATAGCCGCGGCGAGAAGCGACTGAGCTGGTTTTACATTGACATGCGGCGAGCGGTCTCTGATGCTGCCGACAGAGAGGATGCAGTCATTGTTGTTCCCAAGGATAAGAAGATTACCCGGGACTTTGGACGTGAGACAATCCTGGACCTTTCCAGCTCTGAGTTCGAGTATGAAGAACTCATGTTCCCGACTGAGAAACTCTTTGACCCTTTGGATTGGACACTTGACTACACAAGGTATTGGGGGAGCCGTGCGAGCTTGCACCCAGTGGGGGACCCTACAGATTTTTTCAGCAGATTTAATGACGGCGTAATAAAACCATTTGCAGACTATCTGTTGCCTGTCATTCATTTGGAAAAGGAAACTCCGAAGGAGGCTGTCTGCACCGTATTCGAAAAGGTCAACACCGGTGGCGTTCCACTAAACGTTTTTGAGCTGGCGACGGCTTCGTTCGCCGCTGAGTCCGGGGAGTTCTCACTCCGGGACGATTGGCGGGACCGAAGGCAGCGGCTGTATCCCAGATATGGGGGAGTGCTTCAGGGGATCGAAGGCGAACATTTCCTCCAGTCCGTTGCACTACTCAAGACACAGGAAGACCGACGACGAGCTATCGAGGGGGGACAACCAGCGAACCGGCTGCCTGCTATCAGTTGTAAGCGACGCGATATCCTGAATCTGCATCTCCACGATTACCAGAAGTGGGCCGACGAGGTGGAAGAGGGTTTCCGCAAGGCGGCAAAGTTTCTACAGAGCCAGTTTATATTCGGGCGGCATAATGTTCCCTACAATACCCAACTGGTGCCTCTGGCTGCACTGTACGTAGAGTTGGGCGGCGAGCTGGAACCGGCTTTGGCCATCGAAAAGCTCGCGCGCTGGTACTGGTCGGGCATTTTCGGGGAAGCCTATGGCGGGACTACTGAAACCCAATTCGCTCTGGACCTCGCTCAGGTCACGGAATATGTCAGAGAGAACGTCGAGCCTACCCTGATCGCTCAAGCCAACTTTGTCCCAGAGCGACTACTAACGCTTCGTACCCGCAACAGCGCAGCCTACAAGGGTCTCTACGCACTCCAGATGAAGAACGGTGCAAGTGATTGGCGCAGCGACCAACTATTGTCCTTAGCCACTTACAATAACGAAAACATCGATATACACCATGTTTTCCCGGTCGCCTGGTGCCGGAGTCCAGAAAGAAAGCCTGCCATTCCATCGCGTCTCTACCACTCAGTCATCAATAAGACGCCGCTTAGCGCAGCCACGAACCGGCTCATCGGCGGCCGTGGCCCGGCGCTATATCTGAAACGTCTCCAGGAGGACATGGGCAAGGCGAGGCTAGAACAAGCACTCAAGGCCCACTGGTTGATTCCCCGTCATTTGGAGACGAATGACTTCCAAGCGTCCTTCATAGCACGCGGTGAGGCCCTACTCAATCTTATCGGACAGGCCATGGGACGAGATCTTGACAACGGGCGTGAAGTCTTCAAGAAGGCGCTACAGGACTCACTGTCATCATCTGTTAATGTCGAGTCGTCCCAAGAAGAAGAGCCGGAGTACAACGCATTTGGAGATGATATCTCAGACGCGTAGCGAGAACTGGTATTGGCTTCGCTCGCTCAGAAGGGCGTGGTCTATGGCATTGGATTAAGGGAAGATTCGCAAAAACAAGGAGCAGGAGTACGGCACAATTATACTTGACCCGACATTCAGATGAAAGGGAACGATTACGTGATAGAGACACATCTGGTAGTTGAAAAAGGGCAGTTCCCGCGAGGGACCTGGCCACCCGCCCTCAAGGAGCGGGGCACCCCCGGTCGTACCGTCCAGCACACTATCCATCTGCGACAGACACATCCCCAAAAACGACAAATTGTCGCATTTGCCAGCCTCTGGCCGGCGCTTACGCAAAGAAAGCCCGCCGCGCAGCGACCCGGGACAGGTCAATAGAGGCGTTTTGGACGCGGATCTAACGGGCCTTTTCATACCTTCACTTTGCTCTGCCTGCTTTCGTTCTGAAGTTAAGCATGAGATATTGCGACTTTTTTGATTGCTCGAAAATCATGGAATGGAGACTTTCGCCTGAAATTGTAGCGACGGCCATAGTATTGTTATTGTGTGGCGTTGTAAGCTCCAGAGTCGCGATCCGGAAAGGTCGTGCCGGGCGCAACTGGTTCTGGCTTGGATTTTTCCTTGGTCCACTTGGCGTGGCGTGGGCATTTGCGCTTGCGCCTGATCGGTATGCCGCAGAGGGCAAAACCTACAAAGACGGCACTACGATTCGTTGCCCGTATTGCGGCAAATTAACCAGGGTCAAAAATAATGCATGCAGGTTGTGTGACGGCGACCTGCTCGAATGGTGGGCTAAAAACATGGAAGATACACCGTAACGGGGCAGAGGGATATCCCATCGCTGTGGTGACCATTGTGTTCAAACTACAATTTACGAACACCTGAAACCTGGGTTGGGCTTAGTCCCAGTGACAAGACCACAAAACACGAAGCGCACCCTCGAAAAGGCTTGACTCACGAATGACGCGCTGCTGCGGATCAAAAGACAGCTCCCGCAAGGGACCCAGCCACCCGCCCCGGCAGCAAACGCACACTGACCAGCGGGTCCGCTCCATCCCCGTAACGCTTCAATGCACCTTCAACGCCTTCTGGCTGCCCGCGCCCTTCGTGCCATTGTAGGCCCCGCTCAGCAGCTGCAGATTGTCCGGTCGAGCCGGCCCGGCGCGCGTCGACTATTCACAGCGCTAAGCAAGTGTCTTTCGGAGGCTGTGGATTCTCTGAAAGCGAGTCTTGCCGCCTAAAATCGCGTCAGGTCGCCTGGATTCGCGCTGTCTCTTGGTTCAATGGAGGGAAGGACTTTGGGATATGGGTGCGAGCTAATGCAGAAGAAAACAAAAGTCATGCTCAAAAGTGGGGGAAGGTTTCGAACCGAGGAAGGCATTCGCTTGAGTGTTTCGAACCAATGACGATACCCCCTCATTCTGAATTTGAACACTTCTCTGCGTTGCCCGCTTCAGGGCAGAATCGAGGAACTCAAACGCATCCTTTTTGGGCAGCTTGCGACCTCCAATTCTCACAACAATTCGCACTTCATCTGCCAGAAGAGGAGTCACGCCTGCCCAGGATTCTTCTAGGAACTCCCTGTACTTCTTGACGCTATGATGACGCCCATCGTCCCGCACAGGCTTCTCGGCGTCCTCTCCAAGAAACCATAACCGCAGCCACTGATCTTCGCGATAGCTGGTGGTATTTAGGTAAGGGGGCGAAGTGATCACGTCTGTGATCTGTCCGACCAAGTGAGGGAATCTCTCTGCGGCCTTGCGAGCGTCGGACAAAGCGATCTCTCCTCGAAACGCGGGCGGTGCCGACGCAAAGCGGTAATGGCTCATGTTCCTGAGAATTGGAAACACATCCCTGACAGGCGCGGCGTAACCGTTATCCCGCCACCATCGAACCGAATATGCGGGATTGGTACTAATCGTTCTCGGCATACGGTTGCTGAAGTAGTTAGGGCTGCGATGGGACTCGCCATGCAGTGCCCCTAAGGAAAGGGCTGCAATGAAACGATCAGTTCGGTCAGTGCGCCAATTGAGCGATTCTCTCAGAAAGAGTACCTGGTCATACGTTTCAGGCGCAAAACAGAGAGAAAAAAACTCCGTGAGGTCTCCTGCGCTGGCGTTGGAATGAGAGTGAATGCTCTCTTTTTCCAAGAGCGATAACCGCTCCAGCAGATCAGGAAGCGACGGCGGATCGCACTTGGCCCCCGCAATACAAGCCGCCACCGGGTTGATATCACATCCAGCCCCCCGCCGTCCCCTTATAAGGCTTTCGAATACCGCTGTGCCCCGCCCGCAAAATGGGTCAAAAACCACACCATCAAAAGTCGACGCAGCGAGGTGCTTTTCAACGAATGCCTCAGGAAACGTAGCATAATACGGGCAAATTGAATGGAAGCGGTGTCTCATGGTGGCCTCGTCCGTTCCCCGTAGGATTGGATCCACTCGGAGGCATGGTCGATCTGGTCGAACGCTTCCACCGCTACGCCGTTGGAAACAAGACTGGTCGCCTCACTAACCCTGAATGGAACCCGAAGGCGATGTAGCACATTGCCCAGCAGCAGTACATCATCGCGAAATTCTTCATCGGGTCGCGCAAATGGAATCACATGATAAGCAACCATTGCAGTAACAGGGGCGCGGCGCCTGAACCAGCGATTTTGAAACACTCCGCCAAGACGAAACTTGATGGACTTTTCCTTCCAGTCGCGGCCCGTAGCAACTTGGGCCGCCAGCAAAAGAAATCCTGGCAGGCCATCCTTCTGCTCGCGCCAGGCAAAGATGTCTACCCCATCGTCTTTGGGGTCGGTAGGCGCAGAAGGATCGGGGTCAACAATTCCGTCCTTAAATGATTTCCATATTTCACGGAGTTTCGGCAAGAATCCTGTTCGGTCAGGCCGGGGAAAGCCAAAAGACCATGCAGGTCCACCGACCTCCGCCGCAACAGCGGCGGTCGCCAAGTATTGAAAGTACCTGCGCAGGCGACTTACTTCCTCTTCGGTGGGATGCATGTCGCTGCCCACCAATAGAGGGGACACCGATTTCAAATTGGACAAAATCAGCGACACAAGATAAGCGGTATGACCCAGGTCCGTCTTTTCGCCTGTGAAGAAGATGACGTCTCCGTTGGCGTCGATGTCAAACGGATAAGATGTTGCCAGGACCTGTTTCCGAAATGCCATGCGGGCGACAGCGCTCGCTGCAACTTCCTCCCGATTCTTGACTTCATCATCAACGTCATCGTATTCCGCCTCAGCTGCGAGTTCCAATGCATTGACAATGTCTTCGCTAAATGACTGACCCTCCTTGGAATAAAAGGCACTCAACTCCAAAAAGTCGGCCGCAAGGTCAATATCGAGCGACGTGCCGACAGCAAATTCATCGGCAGGAAAATTGAGAACTGGATTCACTCTTCTTCGGCCTCTACATCTTTCACTTTTCTGACCATTCGAGCGAGCATTGCTTGAGCCGTTTCGGAAATATCCTCCGCGATTCCAACCAGAGCCTGATCCTGGCCGTCAAATCCACGAAGGTTATTTGATGCCTCACGTACTTCCCTTCTAGCTCGTACCAATGACTCAAGAAACCGTTGGTTCGCGGGGGTTGTGCTCAAATGCGCTTCTGTAAGGGAACGCGTAACTCTCAGAACCGAGATCCCCTCCGGGCTTTCAAGGACTTCTCCCAGGAGCCGGATGTCAGGATTCTGAGAGTGTATTACCGGATCAATACCCTCCCCTTTAGATCCGTACAACCACCGTAACACCTCGCCTAAGCTTTCTAGCTTTTCTGGAGGGACAGGATCCGGTTCGGGATGGAACTGAGTCCATGCCTCCTTTAGGCCGAGAAAACGCATGTATGTCGCGCGCGACAAAGCCGTGTAAAGATGTGAAAAATTAAATCGCGGACTTACCCGATCTGAAAGATGAAAGATTCCGGCCCGTTCCGCCTGCTCAAGCACATAAATTGCATTCACCATCCGCTTTATGGTGTCGTGCCTGTCGCCAATTTGGGTTGCTATGACTTCAAGAGAGGTACCTCCCTTCTTGTACCAATCAGCAGCATATTTCGCCTTTGCGTAAGACTCCCACCTGGCGGCGCCATTAATGTGTTTGAATCCAATAAAGGCCCTGGCATCCTCACGGCTTTCTACGCGGTAAACCGAAACCTCCTGAAGCGTGCTGCGGAACTCCTCAGGCAAAGAAGGAATGGTGACTCTGAGACCCGTTTGTCGACGAATCTGCACTGGGAGGTCATGTTCCTCGAAAAGACGAATGGCTGCTAAACGGCGATTGCCTTCAAGGACGGTTAGGCTCTCCTCCTCTTTGAGGACGACAAGAGGTTCAATATCAAGGTAACCGTTCGCCGCTATCGATTGGAGCAATTCGCTCAAATCTTCAGATCGATAGAGTCGCGCGATTATTTCCACTTCATTTGGTTCCCCACCACTGAGAAACAAGCGAGGATTCAGGCGGTCCAGTGCCAGCCGCTGCACTGGGACCTTGGTGACTATCTTCAGCGGGATTTCTGTGTGTGGCCTGTCGTTGTCCATTGTTGCTGCTCCTCCGCCCGGAAGCTCTGACCCCTTGGGACAAATCCTCCTGCCTGATGACGAACCCATGTCATCTTAGGGACTCAGTCTGGCGTTGCCCTCAAAGAAAGTAGCTGAGATGGCGAGCATGGCACGCCCCGGGTGAATTGACTACCTGAATCCAATTTGCGCGGCCTCGGTCACCATGGCATATCCTGGAATAGACCATCTCAGATGTCGCCTGCTTACCCGCATGATAGCGAAAAACAATAACATACCAAGGCTTTTCAGTCTATCGCGTGCCAGGCTTCAAATGCGGTCCCGTGTAAATTCAGCTTAGAGAAACCGCATCTCGTTAAAACAACATTTTGAGACGAAAGTCAGTGTCCAAGCCTGCTCGTTCGACGCGGTGCTGGGAATCAAAGAACAGCCCCCGTGAGCAACCTGACCACCCGCCCGCGAGGAGCAGAGCAAACTCGTTCGTACCGCCCCGCATCTTACCCTTCACACCAAACACACCCGCATAAACGACAAATTGTCGCATTTGCCAGCATTTCACCGGCCCTCACGCAGAGAAAGCCCGCCGCGAAGCCACCCAATCAGGTACGTCAGGCGCTCAAGGCAATCGACAAACTATTGGAGGAACTGCAATGAACCACCATGACCGCTATACCTATCGCGTTACCTGGTCCGATGAGGATGAGATGTTCGTGGGCCTGTGTGCGGAGTTCGGGCTGCTTAGCCACCTGGACGACACCCCGGAGAAGGCGTTCTCAGGCATTCGGGACGTGGTCGCTTTCGCCGTGAAAGCGTTAGCCGAGGATGGCGCCCCGATCCCTGAGCCGCTATCGACGCGCCGCTACCAAGGCGCCATAACCCTTCGCATCCCGCCTGAGACCCACCGTGCCCTGGCAATGGACGCCGCTGAAGCCGGCGTCAGCATGAACCGCTTGGCTGCCGAACGACTGTTGCTGCGGCGTTAGAGCACTACCTCTTGTCGTGCTGGTCCTGGCGCTGACTGCCGTTCCCCCCATCCGCCCATTTGTGGCAGCGCCAGACCTCCCCGCAAAAACGACAAATTGTCGTATTTCATCTCTCCTTTCGTTGTCTTCGCCTGCGTCCTTCCCTTTTCCAGTCAAGAACTACGAAAACGAAGTCAACAATCAATCCAATGGCCGCTA
Source organism: Caldilineaceae bacterium (assembly GCA_028819675.1). Next base: position 29,128 of record JAPPKT010000121.1, read on the forward strand.
CAACAAATAGGCCCCCACCTAAACAGAACGGTTCCAAATACACTTCAAGGATATTCGCAACATACCAGTCACCGATTCCTTGAGGTAGTATCACGAGTAACAACCACAGAGAGAAGAGAATGCCAATATACCAAAAAGTGAAATAGCCAAAGATCGGCCTCCTCTTCCTGGATTCGTCATCGCCGGAAGAGCGGAACGTCTCTACGACCTTTTGCCTGATTTTGTCGGTGATATGTCTCTTAGTCACAACCCAAACTCCTTTCTGGCCTTTATCAATACGATGGTTGGCCCCATTGACAAGACCGCCAATCACCAGGCGCACCGTCGAAAAGGTTTGACTGGAGGATGACGCACTGCTGCGGATCAAAATGCAGCTCTCGTGAAGGACCTGGCCGCCTGCCCTCGAGGAGCGTGACATACCCGTTTATACCGCCCAGCACACCATCCATTTGCGACAACCACACGCGCACAAACGACAAACTGTCGCATTTGCCGGCATTTCGGCGGCGCTTACCAAGAGAAAGCCCGCCGCGGAACGATCCAGGGGCAGGCCCATACAACCGACCGAGCCAGAGCCGTTCTGAGCGCCTATTCAGGCATGAGGGTACCCTAACTACTCCCCCTTCCATCTGGCCGCGAAATCCGTTACAATAGCCTTGGCCTCGGCAAGGCTGTCTATGCAAGCAGCTTGGGCAGAACCGCTGCGAAAGGACCTGCGCAAATGAGCATTGCCGCAATCGACAAGGCCACCATCCGCGCCGTAGCCCAACTGATCGCCCAGAAATTCGATCCCGAACAGATCATCCTCTTCGGCAGCCATGCCCGCGGCAACGCCGGCTCGCACAGCGACATAGACCTGCTCGTCGTCCTCAAATCCCTGGACGACTGGCCAAAGCGCGGCAACCCCATTCGTCTGGCAATTGGCGAAAAATTCGTCTTGCCCGTTGACGTGATCGTAACCACGCCTGAACATCTTTCCGAGCAGCGCAAGAATCCATATTCCTTCGTTCACACGGCCCTTGAATCGCAAGAAATCCTGTATGAGCGCTCAGCCTCCTGAACGCGACTGGTTCGAGAAAGCGGAACAGGACTTGGAAATGGCTCGTCGAACCATGAGCGCCGGCAATCCTTTGCCCGCGATGGCCTGCTACCACTGCCAGCAATGCGCCGAGAAATACTTGAAAGGTTTTCTTGTCTCTCGGTCTATCGAGTTCCGCCCCGTGCATGATCCCTCTATCTCTTACAGCAGTGCTCGGCACTGCAACCTGCATTTGAGGAGCTGGCGCCGATTGTCGTGATCCTTGGGAGATACGGAGCTGGCGTGCGTTACCCGGTACAGGGCTTTGAGGAACCTGACGTAGAGGCGGCAAACGAAGCGATAGAGTCGGCAGAAACCGTCTCTGCTTTCGTTTCGCAGAACATGCAACTGTGAACCCCTCAAGACGCTGCACGATCTCGACACTTTCCCCCATCTGCCCATTCGGCAGCGCCAAACCGCCCCGCAAAAACGACAAATTGTCGCATTTGCCAGCCTTTCGACGGCGCTTACGCAGAGAAAGTCAGCCGCACAGCGACCCGGGGGCCGACCCATACAACCGGCCGCACCAGAGCCGTTCTAAGCGCCTTTTCTGATATGAGGATACCCTGGCCCCCACCCTTACATAGCGTTTGGCGTACCCCCTGAAATTTTTGCCAGCGGCAAAGCTGGCAGCTGGGGACGCTAGTGACGGAACCGCCTGAATGCCTGGAGGGCCTGATCGAATGAGTGGACGCCTTCCGTTCAACGAATTGACCAAGGGGTTCTCGCCGGAGCGCCGACGTCGCATTGACGAGACCAAATCGGCAAAATTCATCCCCAGGCAGCGATGGACGCCCAGCCCAAAGGGGGCAAAAGCGCCCGCCCGGCTGTGCTCGGCGCGTTCCGGCAGGAACCGGTCGATATCGAAGCGCTCCGGATTGGGGAAGCAATGCGGCAGGTGATGCGCCACCGTGCTGCCTACGATGACATTCGACCCGGCCGGCACGACGTAACCGCCAAAATCAAAGGAGTTGATCACGTAACGCATGAGCGCAGGGATGACCGGATACATCCGCAGCGTCTCCATGAAGATGCGCTTGGTAGCGTCGAGCCGGTGCAGCCCCTCCACGGACAACGTTCCTTCGTCGAACCAGGCGTCGGCCTCGGCGGTCATCCGTTCGAGCAGGTCAGGATGCTTCAACACCGCGTAGAGCATGAAGGACGCGGTGCTCGCGGAAGTCTCTATCCCGGTAAAGAAAGGGCCCACCACAGCCAGCGGCATCTCCGTCTCGGAAAAAAACTGGGGATCGCGCTTGTGCAGGTCCAGCAGGTCGTCAATCAGGTCCGGATCGCTGCGCGCCTCCTCTTCGTGGTGGGCCATTACGACCGCAAACAGTTCATCCATCCGTCTGCGCGCCCGCCTCAGCCGCGGCAGCCGCAGAATCAGACCGGGACGCTGCTTCAACACGTGGACCGAGAGCATGCCGTTGAGATACGCGATCAGGTCGTCGATATAGTCCAGGGCCGAAACGCCCGTCGTGAGGACGGCGATATGCTCGGTTATGATCCGCTGCATCGCCTGTTGGACCACAAACGGCCGCCCCTCCGGCCATTCGGCGATGATGCGCCGGGTGATGTCGACCACCTGGGCCAGCCGGTCTTCGACAAACGGGCCGGAGAAGCCTCTCTTCTGCACCTTGCGCATCCTTGTGTGTTGCTGGCCGTCCATACTCATGAGCGCGTCCTTGGCGCCCATGGCCGCATTGAAATCCCGCCAGCCCTCGTGGGAGCGCAAATGGATTCGCCCGTTCCTCTGCACGAAGCTGTTCCCCTCCGGACCGGTAAGGACGATGAACCGGTTGTTGAGTGCCCTGATCTGAAATATCGGTCCCAGTTCAAGGTACTGCCGGATGAGAAAGCCGCGCAGGTCGCCCGCCATGTTGAAGACGTTGCCCAGCAAAGGCAGCCCGGCCGCCTCGGGAATCTCGGCCGCGGGACGAACGGACGGCGCCGGCGGGGCCTTGATCTGCCGGAGGGCCGCCGCGATCTCCCGGCCAACCCGGTCCCGCCCGGAGATGGCGTCAACTCTTTCCCGCGCCTGCGCCAGCTCGTCCTGGGACAACATGCCCTCGAACACCCCGCTGGCCGATGCCAGGCTGACGATCACGATGTCCCGGGGGGCGGGAATGTCATCACTGAAAAGCGTCCGCATGATGCGGAACTGTACCTCCTCGGCTGTCCTGTCGCCCCCGGTGTCGTAGCGGCGGGCACGCGAAACGTCGGCGGATAGATAGACCCCGCCGCCGGTGTCGGTTTCCAGGATGCCCCGCCCGATAAGTCGCGCCAGGGCCTTCTCGCGGATTTCGTCACTGCGCTCGGCCAGGTGCGTAACCCAGAAGGCGATCTCGCGTGGCGTCTCTCCATCCTGCGCGATCTCTGCCAGGATCGGATCCAGCAGGTCGCTTCCCAACGGTGTCGGGTCGGAGACGGCGAGCAGCTCAGGCCGGGAGAAGTCCGTCCTGATCCGCTGTTCCAGCGCCAGGTCCATCAGCGCTGCGCCGGCAAAGGCGACCGCTCGCGAGGTCAGCGGGAATGAGTGTCGAATATCGCCGTTATCGGAATCGAGGACCAGCAGCAGGAACTCTTCAACTACCCGTAATTCGTCGGTGACTTGCGACATGAGCGGCTACTCCCCTCTCTTCCCCTGCGCGGCCTTGCGCCAATTGCAAAGGGAATTGTAACAGGGCCTTATGCTGGATCGCATTTGAAAAGTCCCCTGACGACTCGTCCTTCTCCAGGACAAGCCGCTGACGCATAAACATTTCACAACTGAAACCATCGTTGACCGGCGCAAGAATATCTCCCGGTCTGAATACACCCGTCACCGCAGTGCAACCAGCTTTCTCGTCAATCACATCATAGGTCGAATTGCCTGCACTTGGCAACCGGAAAGACCTTCTCGCCGCAACGGATGACGCGCTGCGGCGAACCAAATAGCAGCGCCCGCAAGGCACCAGTCCCCCCGCCCCCGAGGAGCGGGAGCATACCCGCTCGTACCACCCCGAACCTGACCCAGCTGGGACGGAAACACCCGCAAAAACGACAAATTGTCGCATTTGACACTGCCGCGGCCGCCTTTGCCCCAGGAGCTTCGCTACGCCGGCGGCCAGCACGACGTCCGGCAGGTGATCGCCTTCTCTCAGGATCGACAAGAGGGGTGGATGCGCTGGCCGGTGGCGGGCGCGGGGCCGTCACAGAACGCCTGAGAACAGAAAAGACCCGCTGGCCTGAGCCTCGCGGGTCTTTCCAAGGGGTCGACGGATGTCACCCTGTCCATCCATCGACGCGGGGAACGGACGCCGGTCTCGTCGCAGCGGCTGACTAGGGCCCGTTGCACAGCTGCGCACAGAAAATCCGATACGCCCTTGGTGTTCTCCGTGTCTCTCCGTGGACAAAAAGGTGTTCCCGATGGTGATCCCGAATGTCTGGACCGCGAACTGCTCTTGGCCCACCCGACCTGTAGTATAATGCCCTCACCTCATCACCAACGGGGGAACTGCAATGGCACTCACAAAAGAGAAACTGCTGACCGCCGACGACCTTCTCCGCCTTGATAGCGAACGAATTCGTGGCGAACTGATACAGGGGGCGCTTTGCGAGACGATGCCAACAGGAGTAAGACACGGCCACATTGTGGTGAATCTGACAATTCTGCTGGGTGGCTTCATCAAGCCCCGGCGGTTTGGGTGGATCTTGGCTTCCGAAGTGGGTTTCCTGCTCGAACGCGACCCTGATACTGTGAGGGCGCCTGACATTGCCTATGTCTCCGCCAATAGGCTCCCCCTGGATGCTGATGTCCCTGGATATTACGAGGGCGCCCCTGACCTGGCAATCGAGATTATCTCTCCCAGCGACAGGCCCCGGGAGCTCTATCACAAAGCCCGCATGTGGATCAGCTTCGGCGCGCCGCTCGTATGGGTTGTGGACCTGGAGAACCGCGCCGTCGAAGTCCACCATCCCAATCAGCCTGTGCTGCATCTGGCCGAAGATGACACGCTCGACGGCAGCGAGACGTTGCCCGGCTTCAGTTGTCCCGTGCGCGACGTGTTTGAACTCTAGTCCTGAATCCTTCGAAACGTAACTGACGGATAATGCGCCGTCGCGGACAAAAGAGCAAACTTGGTGAGCGGTGAGCAATCTGGCCACCTGACCCCGAGGAGTGGGGCATGCCCGTTCGTACCACCTGCCACTTTATCCATATCTGCGACAGAAACACCCGCAAAAAACGACAATTTGTCGTTTTTGCCGACGTCAAGACATGTTGGATTGGGTAATGCGTAGTCCGTTGTCCACCTCTTCGATGATAAAGTGGCCCTCGTCCGCCATGCCCTCGATCACTTCTCGCGCTCGCCTCTGCCGGTTGCTTCGTACGCTTCGAGACAATCGCTTGCCGCCGCGGGATGTTTCGTCGATCGCCGGACTGCAGAGAGTTACCAGGTCGACAACTTGCTCCCTGAAGGAAGTATCAGCAGAACCCATTGCCCTCCCTGACCGGGTAAGCCACGTTTTTTACTAGGGTTGCCCGCCCCCTCAAGGGGCATGGGCAACCACCCCATACCCTTTTGGGGTATATGGGGTAATTGGGGCAGAACCTTCTACCAGAGAAAAACCCGCACACTGATACGCACTTTCCGCACACTGATACGCACTTTTCCGCACACTGATACGCATTCTTCCGCACACTGATACGCACTTTACTGACTCTTTCTCTTCCGCCTGCCTAACTGCTTCACCGCATCCGGCATCTTGAAATTCACCCCCCAGCCGAGGGGAGGACATAGTTTGAGTTGGCCGCCGTGGTGGGCCTCGTCCAACAGGCCAAGACCTTTCATCTCCTGAACATACTTCGTGGCCCTCGCCCGGTACGTATGCAGATGATCGGTTCGTTCGGCGCCAGCCAGCTGTGTAGGGCTGTAGAACAGCCGTAATAGGCGGTCGTCAGTGTATGAAGGGAGGTACTGAACTGCCGGGTTGGGTTCCCTCTCTTGGTCGGGATGCGCGACAGTGCGCGGGTCGTTCCAGTTGGTGATCGGATAGCCCTTCCGGTTCACGATCACCTTGCCCTGGCCGTCCAGCAAATTACCCTTCTCGTCCCGCAGCCGCGCTGGCCGCTTCGCGTAAGGCCAGGACGTGCCGCGGGTTACGTTGTCCTTGTCTTTCCCCTTCGTTCGTGCCCCTCTCCACCACTGATGAGAAAGCGTCAGATGTGCGCGGTACATCGGGCCGTGCGACGCGCCCAGCCAGTCGAGCGTCTCTCTGTGAACCGCTGCTCCTTGCTTTGCATCCGGAGGCAGATAGACCTGAAAGACGATCTCCCCGTCCATCGGAAAATTGTCCGGCAAAGCAATCCATTGCCCTACGGTTCCGATAACCCTTCGCAGCCCCCCGTACTCGACCGGGACCCCGGCTGTTTCCCAACCGAACATGGCCGCGCGCAGCCTGGGCATGTAGCGTCTGTCAAAACGTCGAGGCCAGAGATGTGAAGTGACATCCCGCAAAGTCGTTGGAACAAGCACCCCGCCGTCAAAGCCGGCGACGCTCTCAAGAACGTCGATTTCAGTGAGAACGGTTACCAGCAGGCGCAGGCCTAGCGCCCCCTCCCTGTCCGACCCCCGCAAAGCGTCGAACAGGGACAGGACCGGAAAAATCTCCATCTCGTCATAGTCGGGCAGCAGCGCTTCCAAGCCGGGAAGCAATGCCTGGCCCACGCCCACACTGGGATTATCGCTTCCTGTGGGCGCAAACTCTCTAATGTGGAAGTAGTCCTTCGTGATGACAGCCATCGGCCTGTTGTTTCGGATCGCTCGCGGCGTCCTCTTCAAATAGGCCCGGATAATCGGCGCCAGCGGGTGTGGCGAGTCCGGCCTGACCGCCCATTCCACGAGCCGGGAGCAGATGATTCCCTCGAAAACCTCCTGTCCGGACCCCTCCGGCGTAATGGCCTTGAAGGCATCTTGAATCGCAATGTATCGGAAAGCGTTCTCAGGATTCCATTCACCTTCAAACCTGTCTTCAAACCCATCCGTAACGCCTGCGAGGTCAGGATTGCGGCCGGCGAATACCCGTTTGAACGCCTCCGTCCGTGCATCCTCCAAATCTTCGTCTAGCCAGTCCGCGGCCAGCGTCGAAACTTCCAGCGAAACTTTCTCTGGATCGCGCTGCTCGGCTATGGCGCAATCATGCACCAGGGTTGTCATCAACTGCTCGGCGACCTGGCGGTAACAGCTCGTGCAAAGGGTGACGCGCGGTAGAAATATGTACCGATCCTCGCTTGAAGGATTTCTGGGGAGGTCGAAATCAACAACGCCTGCCGCTTCTTCCGGCGCCAAGTCAGGCTCCTGGCACCTTACGCACGGCAGCGAGCCATCATCAAAGAGTGTTCTTTCCAGAAAGTCCGCCATATTCCGCTCCTGTTATCCCATTGCTGCTTCCCGTCGCCCGTGCCTGATGCTGATCACAGAATCCGCCGGCTGTGGCCTTCTTCCGGCACTGCTTCCCCTGGCGCGTTATGCCCTGGCATTGGCCTGTCCTGTCCGCCGCTTCGGGTGGCGTCTGTTCCTTGCTCGCTCGCCATGCCCAGCCGGTCCCGTTGCTGCGCTTCAGGTACACCGGCTCAGGCCGTATCGCATAGCTGGCCTTCTCGCATGACAGCCTGGCCGTATCGCTGTCCCCCGCGCCGTCGCCGAGTTCCCAGCGGAAGCGGGCGTGCATTTCCCAGCTGCCGGCGCCTCGATATCCGGAACTCGTCGCGCCGTCGCCCTGTGGCTTGGGCGGATGATGGACGAGCAGAACCGCGCAACTGTGATCCCGTCCCCAGCTGTCCCAGGCCGCCATGAAGTCCGCCACCCCCGCATTGTCGGAATCATTGCGCCCGTAGGCATAGCCCAGGCTGTCGAGTATCAGCAGGCGGGCCCCGATCTCTTCGCACTTCTCCCGCACGATCTTGCCGGCGTCCAGCAATTGAGGCCGCTGATTGTACAAGTCGCCTTCGTCCACCCCCCACACCGGGCCCCGCCGTGCCATGTCCAGAAAGCGCAGCCCGCGCCCCGTCTTGGAGTTGTACTGCAAGCGCTGAATCAAGGGCAGGCCCTCAGCCTCCCCCCAACCTCCTGCTTCCCTGCGCAGCGCAGCGTCCCAATTGGATAGCCGCCGCTTGATCTCTGCCGCCTCGTCCTCCCAGCTGGCAAAGACAACGGCGCCCGGCTCGACAGGCAGAACTGCCGTATCAGGGTCGGAGGCCCGCCCCAGCCATTCCCTCTCCCCGGTCGCCATGGCCGCGGCCAGCTGCAGCAGCATCCACGTCTTGCCCTTGCCGCCCTTGCCGCTTACCATCCCGATTCGCCCGGCGGGCAGCCAGGCGGGGATCAGCCACTCTCGCGTCGGCGCCTCCAGCTCAGCCCAACTGTCTACGATCTCCACGCTCGCCCGCAGCGCATCCGCCGGCAACAGCTGCGCGACCTGCCTCCACGCCGCCCATCGCGTCTCGAAATCGCGGCTGTGCAGGTCAGCGATCAAATCCGCGGGATCGCGTCCCTTCAGCACGCCGTCGATCGCGTGCCCCGCCTCGTCGCCTGGATGCAACGCCTTGACCGCGTCCACGTCCGCCGGGTCCGGTCTCTCCCCGGCGCGCACCGCGTCCACGATCCTTGCCAGTTCCAGTGCGCCCGCCCGCGGCCGTATAGGTACAGTCTCGCCGGCGATCCCCTGTCCGTTCTGCGTTCCGTATTCAGCCTGTTTGTCCATCCTCTGCTCTCTCCCTCAAAGGTGCCGACGCCGGATCGTGGCCGGCTGCCAGCTGTTTGATCCGCACGTCGTAACCCTGGTCCGCCCACCTCTGCGCCGCCTTCCGCGCCGCCCCAACCCCCGCATCGTCAGCGTCCGGCCACAGAGTCACGGAAGCGAACCAGCCCGCCTCAATTCGACCGTAGCCCGTGCCCGCGCAGACGGCAACCACAGCCGGCTCGGGAGCATAACGCAAAATGCGCAGGCCGTCGGCCAGGCCCTCGCACACGTGCAGATGACTGGCGCCTGCGCCTGTCCCCGGCCGGACGCGCCACAACAGGCCGTAAGCCGACGCATCTGATCCGAATGTCCGCTTGTCCCCGCGATCCCCTGTCCAATGCTGCGCCTTTCTCCCGTCCGCGTCGATAGCCACCAGATGCACCTTGCGCGGGTCGGCTAAGGGAGCCTCTGGTCTCGCCATCGCCATCACCAGCGCGCCGGCCGCCCTGCTATCCGACCGTACGCCTTTGCCGGCTGGCATCTTCCCCTTGGGCAGCCAGCGCACCGTTTCGGGAAGGCGTACGCCGGGTGGCCACAGTCCCGCCTCTCCCTTGCCGGCCAGCCAGCGGCTCGCGGGGTGATGCTCCGGCGCCTGGCCGGTACTGGCGTACGCGGCGGCCCACAGCCTCGCCGCGTACGCCGCTGTATCGCCGCCGGTGCGTTTCCCTGGGCCTGCACTGTGTTGTAAACCTACGGGGGGTGTTTCAGCCCTTCTGTGACCGCTTGTGGCCGTCTGTGGCTGCGCAAACACTTCTCTGGCCCGCCATGCTGACCAGCACGCATCACAGCGGCACAGCCACAGCTCCGTTGCCGCCTGCACGCTGTGGAGAATCGCTCTGCTGTCGCAGCCGCCTGTCAGGCATTTGCCTGCCCAGCGCCGACTGTCGGCATCAAAGCAAAGCCCGAGTTTGTCGGGGCTGTCTCCCCCGTGGCATAGCGCAGTGGTAGTGTGGACAGGCCAGCGCCGGCCGGGTTGCTCCCGCACTGGATAGCCCTTCGCCCGCAGGGCTGCTGCCAACTCACCGGGGGTTGCTATCGGTATCTTTGTGTAGGGAACTCTGTCTTTGTGTGGTATACTCATCTGCAAGTCTCCGGCACCCCTGCGAGACACTGCCCCGTTACCGCCGGCCCGCGGTTCGGGGCTTTTTCTTCCCGGCTCACCTTGTCCCGCCCTCACGGCGGACCTGCTTCTCGAAGCGGTCCGCTTCGGCTAAGGCAAGTTCCCGCAAAAATTCGCTGGAACGGCGGCCTCTTGCTAACGCGGCATCCTCGATGCGCCGCTTATCTTCCGCTGTAACGTACACCTGAATTGACGAACGTTTACGCAGCGCGGCTCGCCTTTCGTCTCGACTCGGCATATCGCCCTCTCCTTCTCTGATAGCATACTCTGCCGTACCCTTCAGAGTATCATGCACTCTAAAACTGTACAAACTTGATTTACAGGTACAATTGACATTCAGTTGCTCCTGAATTAACTGTATACTGATCTCGAAAGAAACCGGCTTGACGCGTAATGACGACCTGGAGCCGGAAAGCGCATGACGCAATGTCTCGGTGCAAAGAGAAGCTCCTGTAGGGGGCCTGGAGCCCCGCTCTCGAAGAGAGAGGCATACCCGTTCGTCCCCATCCGGTACTTGAATCAAATGCGACAGCCACACCCGCAAAAACGACAAACTGTCGCATTTGCCGGCGTACCAGTTCCGGGGACGAGCCGGAACCGCTGCCAGCCGGACTGAACCGGCCGCATCCGTCTGGATGCACCCTATCTTTCCCGTATTGTGGCCTTGTAATTGGGGCAAACCATCGAATACCAAAACGTACCTCCACTTTGGACTGCACCTAAGTGCATGGCCGATTTGATGTTCACTTACCCATATGTTAATATGATTATAGATGCCATAATTAAACTATTGTTATTCATCCAAAAAAATAAGAACCTAAGAAAAATAGATCTACGCCGACACAGGCTGACACTTCCGAGATCCATCAAGCTCAACCGCAAATCAGAGCATGCATACCTGACCTGACGAAAGCACATTGAGCCCAGCATGATTCTGTCTGTGTTCCATGAGATTACCGCCAGATCGAAGTCGATACGGAAACAAAGAACAGCGCACTCTATACGGAGGCACCGATTATGATGGAGGTAAGAGGACAATAACCAGAGACGCCCGCGACGAAGGCGGAGACACTACCTTCTAGCCTGTCCAGCTGCAGAGGGTACAACCGAAAAGAAGAATGGCCGGTCGGGACTGCCATCCCACCGGCCCGGCCCACGAGGACAAGTCTCATGGACGCCCAGCAGTCTATCACGCGCTACCGCGCGTACAAATACAGAATCTACCCCACCGCTGCCCAGGCAAAAGCCTTGGACTTCCACTTCGGCGCTGTCCGCTACGTCTACAACCGCTACCGCGCCGCCCGCGAAGGCTACTACCAGGACACCGGTGAAACCCTGTCAGAGGCGGACTGCTGCCTGGACCTCACCGAGCATAAGCGCGAAGCCGGCAATGAATGGCTCCAGCAAGCCTATATCCAAAGCCTGCAACAGGCGATCCGCGACCTTGATCGGGCCTATCGCAACTTCTTTGCCGGCCGTGCATGCTACCCCCGTTTCAAAAGCAAACGTAGCCACCAGTCGATCCGCTATCTCTTCGCCGGCCACCGCAAACTTCGTATCGCAAACGGGCGTATCAGGATACCGAAGGTCGGCGACGTAAAGGTCACGCAGCACCGGCACACCGAAGGGACACCCAAGAACATGACCGTATCGAAAACCAAGAGCGGCAAATTCTTTGTGTCGATTCGGTGCGAAACGGATATGACGCCCCCACCCGCAGTCGGTCCGGAAGTGGGCATCGACCTGGGTCTGAAAGCATTCGTAACACTTTCAGATGGGCGGACCATCGATCCGCCAAAACATCTGCGGAAAGCCGAGCGCCGGCTGAAACGCCTGCAGCGCCGGCTGTCCCGCAAGCGCAAAGGATCGGCGAACCGCCGCAGAGCGAAAGTCCTGCTGGCCCGGCAGCACGAGAAAGTAGCCAACCGTCGCGCCGACTTCCTGCACAAGCTCAGCCGCCATCTGGTCGACACGCATGGCCATATCGGGGTTGAAAACCTGCATGTAAAGGGCATGCTGCGAAACCACAGCGTGGCCAAATCGATTTTCGATGCCGGCTGGGGCGAGTTCGTGCGACAGCTGGAGTACAAAGGGGATTGGTACGGCTGTAAGCTCGTAAAGGTGGATCGCTGGTTTGCCTCATCCAAGACATGCAGCGCGTGCAACGCCCACAACGCAGCCCTCGATCTGTCGGATCGTCGATGGGTATGCCAACAGTGCGGGGCCCTGCACGACAGAGACCTGAACGCCGCCCGAAACATATTGAAACAGAGTACGGCGAGAACCGCCGGAATTGACGCCCGCGGAAATATGAGCAGGTGCAGTAAGACCACTCAGCCCGGGAATCTCACAGCGTCGGGGCCACCTGTACAGTTACGTTTCCCATTCGCGTAGGGGCGGCCTTGGGCGCGCAGAGACGTTCGCTTCTCAACGGCACTGCGTGGAAAGAACAGCGAGGCGGCCCTAGGCGCGCAGAGACACCTGCTGGTCAGGGCGATGAATTCCGGCATCCAGAGCGCAGTTCCGGATCCGATCTGAAACCAGCCTGAAGCCGGCGAAATTGCCATTTTCAGCGCCTACGCCGCCTCTTCGACACACGCAGAGGCGCTATAGGGATCTTTCAATAATCCACAACAATGCTTATCGCAACCGAACGGCTCACCTCACCGCGAGCAGAGCCTGAAACGATCGCCATCGATGTTAACATCTCTGTATGTGCATATATGTCAACAACTGCTACAATGATAACATTGACATCCCCGGGAGCATTCGGCAATGACGGTACTGGCATTCCTCAACCAGAAAGGTGGCACGGGCAAGACCACCCTGTCGCTTAACGTCGCCTACGGCCTGGCCCAGGCAGGTGAACGCGTCCTTCTCATCGACGCCGACCAGCAGGCATCCGCCAACGCCTGGTCCTCTCTGCGTGAGGATCAACCCTTCTCCGTCTTCGCCGTGCCGCGCAAAAACCTGCACAAAGAGGTAGACCGGCAAAGGGATATCTACGACTGGATCGTCATTGACGGTACACCCCGCGACGACGCCATCACCCGCTCCTGCCTGATCGCCGCCGACCTGGCCATCATCCCTATCGAACCATCCGCACTGTCGGCCTGGGCATCCGATCGCACCGTCGGACAGATAGAAGAGGCACGCATATACCGTCCCGACCTGCGCGCCTACTTCGTCATCTCCCGCAAAATCGCCGGCACCATCCTGGGGCGAGAGATGCGCATGCTCGATCTGCCCCTGCCGGCACTCGAAACCGAAATAACGCAGCGGGTTGCCTTTGCCGAGTCCATGCTCCAGGCCCAGAGCATCCAGGAGTACGCGCCGGGCAGCCCGGCCGCCCATGAAATCTCCGATCTAATCAAGGAGTTGCGCAATGTCTGAAACCCGCTTCAACCTGAGACGACCCAACACGGACCCGGATGCAGACGTCGAATCCTACATCGACCATGGCACGGCTGCCTTGCCGTCAGCAAAGGAGACGGGAACGGAGGAAACGCCTGAGAAGATACGCCGCCTTGTCGTCCTTTTGCCCAACAGCACGCATCGCCAGTTCAAGCAGCTGGCCGCAGCCCGCGAAACAACCATGTCCGACCTTTGCCGCGCTTGGATCGAAGACGCGCTAGAAAAACACTTCGCTTAAACGTGTCGAGAAAGGGCGGCCGGGTCGGGGAGCGCACCTCATCTAAGTCACCTTGACATTTGGCGAACGCCACTCTATTTGTGACAAATGCAGCCCCGCCGCATCGCCCCGTAGGACGCCCCTTCGGGGATCCGGAAAAGTTTCGCCGTTCTCCGTGTTCCTCCGTGGCCCTCCGTGGATCAATAAGGTGTTGCCGTTCTCCGCGCCCCTCCGTGGACAGACTTGGTTTCGCCTGTGGATTTCCCGGTTAGGGCAAGCACCAACGAGCCCTAGTTGTCCGCCGCGCTGCCCCATTCCAACAGCTCGGTTCCGTCGCCCTTCTCCGTCCCAATCCACATCAGCCGTCCGTCACTCCAGATGTGGACGCGCCCCGCCCTGTCATTCCGCAACACGAGACGCCCGCCAAGCGCCTCCAGAACCTCCGGGTCCGGATGACCGTACCGATTCTCCGCGCCGACCTGGATGATCGCCACACTTGGGCCGACTGCCTTGATAAACACCGGGCTGCTGCTGTGCTCGCTGCCGTGATGCCCGACCTTGAGCACGTGCGCGGCGACCGGCTGACCTTCGCGCAACAAATGCTCCTCGCTGGGCAGGCCGGCATCGCCCGTCAACAGCACCGAAAAACTGCCGTAAACCAGCTTCAGCACCAGCGACCGTTCGTTCTTGTCATCCTCCTCCAGCCCCGTTAAAAACTCCTCCCGCGGCGGCCACAGCGCCCACAGCGCCACCCCGTCACCAAGATCCAGCCAGGCCCCCTGCTGCAATCCCACCACCGGCACATTCTCCGCATCCAGAGCCGCCAGCCACAGCTGCGAGTCCTCGTGATCGCGCACATTCTCGCTGATGATCGCCTGGCCGAGCCCGAAGCGACTGGGCAAATCGATCTGTCCGCCAATATGATCCCAGTCAGGATGCGTTACGATCGCCTGATCGATATGACGGTCCCAGAACGGCATCACCGCGCCCAGTTCAGCGAACAGCTGCTGGCCGTCATCCCCGCCGTCAATCAACACCTGGCGCCCACTGGGCGTCTGGATAAAGATCCCGTCCCCCTGCCCGACATCCAGAAAGTAAACGTGGAGCTGCCCGTCCGGCTGCGTCAGGGCCAGCCACCACAGCAGCCCGGCCACCATCGCCAAGACGCCAACCGTCCAGGTGGGCGTCGCGCCCGCAAGGAGTGTCAACCGCCGGCCGGTCGCGGCTTCTCTGTGTTCCACAGTAGAAAATCGGACGGCCCTGTGCCCAATCCGCCCCAAGCGCTCAAATAGCGAAGCGGTAGCGCATTTAAACTGCCCCGCTATCGGCTTTCGCCAGTACAACCCCAGAATGGCGGCGTAAGTTAAAGCCATGGCGCCTCCCCCGTACGCGGCGACCTCCACACTGCCGCCTTGAATGGTCGCGTGCCAATTCACGATCATCGTCGTCCACCATAGACTGGCGTAGGGTACAAACAGCAGGTAGTAAGCGACCTGCTCTAGGCCCGACAGACCCGCGATCAATCCCATGCCGCCAAAGATCATGATCCAGGGTTGCACCGGCGCGATCAGCACATTGGTGAACAGACTGATCAGGCTGAGGCGTCCGAAGTAATGGACGATAAGAGGGTAGGTCGTTACGCTGGCCGCGACCGTCATCAAAAGGCTGTCCCGCAGCAAATCACCAAATGACCTGGGTATGAGAAAATCCGCCTGCGAACCGTCCGCCGCACGCCCCTTCCGCAGCAAGCCCTTCTCCAGCTTGTGCCATAGTGACGTGACGCTGTCGGTGAGTGCAGGTCCGATCAGGATCAGTCCGACGGTGGCCGCGCTGCTGAGCTGAAAGCCCACATCCCACAGCATGAGCGGATTCCACAGCGTCATCGCCCAGCAGGCTGCACCCAGGCTGACCAGCGCCGTGCTCTGCCGCCCCAGCACCGTTGCCACCACAAACAGGCCGCCCATCAACGCCGCCCGCATCACCGCGGCGTCTCCGCCCACCAGGACCGTGTACAGGGCAAGGCCGCCCAGGGTCGGCCATAGCGCGCCGCGTTTGCCAAACAACCTGATGCCCAGCGCCATGAGCACACCGGTCACCAGCGCCACATTGCTGCCGCTGATCACGATCACGTGGCTGGTGCCCGTGAGGTTGAACTTCTCGTACAGCTCGTCGGGAATGCCGGCTTCGATGCCCAGCAGCATCCCGTTTGCCAGCGCCGCGTACGGCTCCGGTAGCAGGCGGTTCAGCAGCCTTTCGCCGCGATCGCGCAAGCCGTAGACGAACTGCAGCAGAAACGTACCGCGCAGCATGCCCGGCTGCGGTTCGACGCGTACCCGTCGCATCAGGCTGTGAATCTCTTTGCGCGCCAGGTAGGCCCGGTAATCGAAGCCCTCGAAGACCGGCGGCTCTGTCAGCTCGCCACGCACCCGCACACCTTCTCCGTAGCGAAAACGGTGTACGTGATTCGTCTGCAGTCGCAGGCGCCCGTCGATCCGTATCCTCTCGCCGTCGAGCTCCAGGTACTCCGCCTCGATATCCAGCCGCCGCCGGCCCTCCTTCAGAACCGGGTAGCTCGCCACATATCCGTCTACAGCTGCCGGCCGGCTGCCGCCTTCCCCGCCGTTGCCGTTGTAGTAAGCCAGGTCGCTGGGCCCGAGACAGGGCTGGGGAGGATGCGAACCGAGGCGCAGGACGCCGCAAATGCCGGCCAGCAGAACTCCGCCCACAAGCCAGGCTGAGGGGGTCCTGCGCGGCGGAACAAAACCGGCCGACGCCGGCCAGACCATAGGCTCCGCCGCCCGGGGAACGTCAAAGGCATCCCTCCACAGACAGACCGGAATGAAGGCCAGCGCCGTGATCCAGAAATGGCCCCCGATACCGCAGCCAAACCATCCCTGTTGCCAGAGAAGCTGCCCGCCGGCTACGCCCACAAGATAGGCTACGGCAAGATAGAGAAGTTTCATCCAATCGGGCCGGTTCGAGAGGCGTATTCAGACCCGGTCGCGAGGAGCCCGGACGGCCAAAGTATCTCTACACGTCCGGGATACTTGCCCGGTCTGGAGGTGCGCGCCAGCGCAGGCGGAACGACAACAAAAAGGGATCTATATACCTGGCTGGACGTATTGCTGACCTTTAGCCGCCCAATAGCCATACTCCGATGGCATACCAGATATCGAGCAGTATTCTTACCGATGGAACCAGAACAATGAGAATGAAATAGACAGCGGGCAGGACGATGATTTCAATTGTTTCAACGAAATTCGTGAACTCCCACACCTGCTCGCCTGTAAACGTTCCCCAAGGAAACCTCCACAGACCGTCAGGCATCCTGTTTCTCCTTTCTTATTTATCCCAACCTGTATCCACGCAAAGAAAATCCGATACGCCTTTGGTGTTCTCCGCGTTCCTCCGCGTCCTCCGCGGACAAAAAGGTGTTGCCGTTCTCCGTGTTCCTCCGTGCTCCTTCGTGGACAGACCAGGTTTTGCCTGTGGATATCCCGGTTCAGGCAAACGTCAACGATCCCTAATCGCTAACTTTGACCAGCGGCGCGATGGCCTCCATGGTCTTGGGGCCAATGCCGGGCACCCGCTCCAGCTCCTCGACCGTACCGAAGGGCCGCTCCGCGATGATCGCCGCGGCCTTGACCGGGCCGATGCCGGGAAGCGTCTCGAGTAATTCAAGGGAGGCCGTGTTGACGTTGATCGGAAACGGGCGGTCTGCCGTCATCAGCTCGCCACTTGATGCGCTGGAGGACGCCCCCGCGGCCGCCGCGGACGATTGCCCCGACAGACCGGCAGGGGGCGCCCCGCTTGTTGACGCGGCCTCTGCCCCCGGGGATTGCGGCAGAGGCACATGCACCTGCGCACCGTCATGAAGCAGCTCCGCCTGGTTGACGAGCGCCGGGTCCGCATCTGCCACCAGACCGCCCGCCCTGGCCAGCGCATCACCCACGCGGGCCCCCGCCGGCACCTCGTACATGCCCGGTCTGTGCACGCCCCCGCTTACAAACACGACGAGCGGACCGGGCGTGGCAGTCGGCGCTGGCGTCTCCGTCGGGGCCGGAGTTGGCAGCGCATGCAGCACGATCGGGGGCGGCGTAGGCCGCTGCAGCTGCCACATCAAAGCCCCCGTCAGGATCGCGCACAGCAGAAACCCCACCAGGAATCCCAGCCCTGCATACCGTATCGCCGCCGCCGGGGCGTCTGGGGGCGTATCCTTAGTGTCCATGGTTTGTCCTGATCGGGGTCCCATATCCTCTGTTCCCCGCCTCCGGGAGTCAGTTCTTGACAGCTACATCTTACGCTGCACGATACAAGTCACAAGATGAGTCCGAAGCACCTGCATCGATACGAGTATGAATGTCAGGGCAAGCACAAAACAACCGGCCCCTGGATTCCAAGATGCAGATGGAAAACGTTGTGGAGGGTTCGGTAGCCAAACGCTTGCGCTGTCAGAAGTTGACCGCCGGGGGCGTTAAGGGAGTTGATTGGGATGAAGGAGCAATAAAATCATTGCCTCAGCAAATGCTCTATTTCATGCCTCAGATTAGCTTCATTCCCTGAAGCATCTGTCGCAATGAGAACAGCAACAGATAACCGTTGTGCGCTCTCCAGAATCTTTTCTAAAGGTATTTCGTTTGTTTTAGATGTCATTTCCCGTATACTTTGTAATCCCTTTGCCCGATTGCAAAAGACGTTCCCCGATGCCGGGTGTCGTACTTGAAGTACGGCTCCGCGAGATAGACGGTCAGATGATCTGGTTTGTAGAGATGATGATGCTTAAAGACCGTCCGCTGGGTGCGGTTGGTCTCAGTCGCGGACGGCCACGTCATTCCTTGCGGTCATCCACGCCTTGACACGAAATCGGTATTCCGCAGAAGTCTGGAAATCCCTTCATGCGGGTCGCTGTCTTCTGATGGAAGTATTTTCTCTATTTCCTCTAGCATAGACAGATTAAGACGTATACCGCTCTCAAATGCCTCTGAAACGATTTCGCGTTCTGGTTCGTCTTGAAAGTTGGAAGCGAGTTGCTCTTGTACGGAATTCACTAAGTCTGGAGAAACAATCTCGCTTGATTCTCCTAAAAGACCAAGAAGCACCTCTTTGGCAGGCTTAAGAGAATCCTTGTATGACAAGAGTACCATTAGGATGGCCTTTGTAGCGGCTTCTGCAGCCATCTCACCACTGCGCTTGGCCACAGTTTCCTGGTCTGCACTCATCGTCTGAAAATCTCCTATATGAGAGGGTAAAGCTCCCCCTGCGGTCGCGAGCGCAAGCGGCGCAGGCCCTGTTAGCCTACGCAACCAAGAGAGACTCATTGACGCTCAATTGTCCCGGTGACAATAAGCTTGCCTGTCGCAGCATGTGCCATTCAGGCCCGCCTGAAAGTCGCAACCATGTTTCCGGGGGTTTTCTATGCCCAGGTAACCCGCATGGCCTAGACAATCATGTATGGTTCCCTGGGGATGTTTGAAGAACCGCGAATGCAGGTAGCGAGATGCCCTTACAATGCCGTGGCAATAAATGCAGGGAAGGTAGGTGCCAAGCGGTACATCCAGGATGTGAACTATCGTTCCCTGGTCTACATGCTGTTGAATCACCGCTGGCAAGTTGTTTTCTATCGCCGAGGCAATGTCTGTTCGTACAGCAGCATTGGGATCGTGGTGTCCAACAAGCGCATAGATCATCTAATGGTCTCCTGTGCGGGGTTGTGAATCACCGCCTGCCGTCGCGAGGGCAGGCACAGTTCAGCCGGGGCCGGCCGCGCTCATTCTCGGCCACCGCCCAGCACTGCAGGATTGGATTGTCGAAGCAGGATTTGCTACAATCGAGGCATCCATGAGCTCGCCCTCGTGGATCACGCCGATGCGGCTCGCCCCGCGACCGGCTTTTTTGCGCCCCCAGTTTGCCACAGATGGCGCAGGCCGCGAAAAATTCGACGCGCGCTGCCACCTAGCCACGCACACCCCTACTCACACACCACCCCGTCCCCATCCCATATGTACGCATACGCCGGATGGCCGCTGCACACGAACGCCATATCGTGGCTGCGCGCTTCGGCGCAGGTGATGCGGCCGTCGCCGTTTCGTCCCCCAATAATCCACAAGGACGGCGCAATGCGGGCAGATTTTCTTACGCCCTCTCTTGATATCTTCCCGGACAAGATTCTCCTGATCGGTTCGATCTGCAGTCCCCGGCGTCAACTAGCCCCGCCAGTCTAGGGCGCATATAGTTGATATAGACGGATCAAGAAAGCGGGTATGTCATAGATGGACCACAAGTAGAGGGCAGCCACGGCTATCGCGGCAACAATAAGAAACACAAACCAGCGTGTGCGGCTGCCTCTTTGAGAAATCAAAGCGTCCAGGTCGGTTCGCAGAACACGTATTTCCTCGCTTACATTTTCTTGTGCCTGAGAAATCTGTGTAATCGCTTGTTGACCGGCTATTGTGACTTCCCCTACTTCGACCCACCTCAATATAACCTGCAATTGGCCTTGCAATTCGTCCTGTGTGACGTCCTTAAACTTCTGATCTGCCCCTGCCTCTCTGAGCTTGTCTTCCAGCTGTTTGTGCGAAAAGTCGAGTTTACTGATCAAACGTCGAAAACAGTTGGCCGTCAAATGACAAGTTTTGCAGAGCGCCGTAAAGTGACTGGCTGTTAATTCGCAATTTGGAGTGTAGTCTTCTGGCTCCCAGTGATGGGCGTTAACTGCCTGTTCGCTTCCGCAGAATTGGCACATCTCGCTGGAGCGGGCGAAAGCTTGTTTTCTGGCTGTGTAAAAATTATCTGTGCATGCCTTTAGCGTGCATTCGTGTCCTGCGCAGCCCGGATTTGCCATTGGTTCAATCGCTCCTGCTCAGGGTAATGGTGAATCCAACATTGGTCGCGTTTGTAGAACGCCATTGCGGGTGGAATCCAGTCGAAACTACATATGCTACTGAAGTCGAAGGCGCTGCTGCGCGCTGCTGCCGTTCTATGCGCGCTGGTCCAGATCCTCTCCCGCGATCAGTGAACGGCCCGAAGTCCGTGTCCCAAGCACAGCAAAATCCATCGCCGGATCCCATGGCCGTGGCTGGTCAAATTATGTTGTGAAAAGGAGAATTCTGAAGAAAGTAACGCCCGCGCGCAGGAGCGCCTTCTACAAATAATGCATATATTTTCGGGAGGCGTATTTACTAGACCTCTGTGGAAAGCGGTCTCACGCGCAGTCGGTACGACAGTGGCCAGAACTGACGGTGCGTATGTTCGTTGAAGTTGCCGCCTGTCGTGAGCCAAACGTCTCTCTCCGCCCAGTGAGCCATTTTCCTGATACTTCCCCAACACTAGAGTATACAGTGCCCATATGTAATCAACGCGTCATTTTGGCCCTGTTTCCGTGTCAGTATCGTACCAATATTGCAACATACCTTCTCCAGCCCGTCAGAACGGAGACTAAGCCCGTCGGTCCCCAAACGCGCACGCGCCGGATCAGTATGATCCGGCGCTCTCAAACTCTGGACGTTAAGTCCGTTTCGATTTTCTAAAATCGGGGCAGGGAACAGTGAAGACCAGAAAATCCGGGAATTACGTACTTGATGCAACAAACTGGGTGGAAGAGCGATAAACCTTTTTGGACTAAGGGCTAGCCTTGTAATATATCAATATCACAATTCTTCGTGTTAATCTATCTCCCCGTGATAGGAGAACACTGCAATGCCCAAGTCTCGCCAGGAAGCCGCTCTTGAGGAGCTGAAAAAATCACTTCGTAAAATTGCAGCTTACGATCCCCCTCCGAAAGCCCCACAAAAAACATTTGCTCCTAAGGCCCAGCATCGTCTCTCTACAAAGAAGAGAATGACGAGCACTTCTACATCCTGATTCTGTCTCCGCGGACAGAATCATCAGCTCATTCTCTGGGTCACCACCCGGAGAATTCTTCTATGCCTCCTGTTTCTCAGGCTCAACGCGGCTGTGACAATAGCAACATTTTGTTGCTTCAATGTGTATGGCGCGGCGACAAGCCTGGCACCACTTCATCTCATTAAGTCTGACTTTTCTGCCATCAAGAAGATCTTGGTTGACAGGAAACAGGAACATTGAGATTAGGATAATGGCGCCGAAAAAGAGAGCTGCAAGGAACCAGGCAAGCCCATTTTGTCCTCGAACTTCTGCTGCGATCGATGCAATTATCGCAATGGCAATGTTGCTGACGATAGTGAAGATCACAATCCCAGTTAACAAATTGCCAAGGAATTCTGTGACAGGCATGGCTATACACTCCTGTTTCAACTCAAAATGATTCGTGATCAAAAAAAAAGCCTGAAGAGATCGAACAGAAAAACCGATGACCAGAGGGCAATAGCCCAGCTTGCCCAAACAATGAAATGACCTGCAAACAACCACAGAGGAAGAATCACGAATACACCCAAGAGCCAGCTCGAGCAAGACCAGCTCGTTCCATTGTCGCGGGCAGCCATATCTTGCCTCCTGAAAGGCGGTGAGTGGAGTCTCGTATTCAGTTGTTTTTCAGTGTGGTTATACGAGCGCCATCGCCGGTCATGGTAAGGCGAAAATAAACGCCCAGGATTTAAGGAAGAGTGGAAAGAGAGGAATGGGGTCGACGACGACTGACTGGAACGGGGAGCGTCTCGGCGCTGCACAGGGGTGCCCCCTTGGTGGTAACCGGTAATGGGTAGCCACCACAGCGTCCATTAACTTTGCAGTCGTCCAGCAAGGGGGCGTAATGCCCCCATTAGCGGTCGAGGATATTCTTGCGACTACAAAGTTACAACGCTGTGGTGAGGCTAGCCTAACCGATGTGAGGCGGTACTACAAACGAGGAAGATTCACTTGAAAATGGAGGTCGAAGACGCGACTGCGCATGGCAAGCGATCGGCATGAGCCCTGCGCGCCGTTGCCTCTCCGGGCGTGCCGGTTCCGTTCCCCCCTTCTGCGGGGGCAAAGTACGGCCGGTCCGCGCGGGGCCGCGCAACTGCCCAAAGAATACCCCATACACCCTTGACGTTCTCCGCGTCTCTCTGTGTTCTTCCGCGGACAAAATCGGAGTTTGAGTTGGTGGGCACTGTCTGCGGGACTCACAAGTTCCATGTTCCTGAGTCCACCGGCCTCGCTCCGTAAGGTTTATAGTACCTTACGGAGCGAAAACGACGCTTAGAACGGCTCCTGTGCGGCTGGTTGTCGCCGGATCGGGCAAAATGGGCCAATTTCTGCCGTCTTGAAGCGAACTCCCTGTAGCTGCGTCTGGCGGCGGCCGCGGCCGGCTCGCGCCCTTACCGACCACTGACCACTGCAGTTTGACCACTGCCCTCAGTCGGCGGCAAGCGTGCCGTTGTCGGCTTCGGAGAACTCGCCGGCGAGGATGCGGTCTGCCCAGGCCATGACCTGCGCGTCCTTTGATTCGCGCGTCGGCAGCGGTTCGATCTCCGCGCGTACCTGGCCGAGAATATAGTCGTAGCGCCGCGTGGGCACGAGCGCTTTGTCGCGCAGCAGCCGGTTGAAAAGCTCCTTGGGCGAAACAACCGCACCGCCGTCGCCGCCAGCCGTTGACGATGGATCCGCCCCTGTTTCTTCTTCGCCTTCTATTGATCCTTCTCTTACTTCCTTATGAGGTGCCGGATCGGCACCCTCATTGGTGCCATTCTGGCACTCGGTAGGTGCCATTTTGATACGTTCCATGGTGCCATTTTGGCACCTATCGGGCATCTGGACCTCCGCAACCCCTGCTTTTTCTGCCCGTTCAGTGCCATTTTGACCCTTATCGGGCAAAATCCCGTGCGCAAACCCGCCTTTCGGGAACTCGCCATTGGTCAGTTCGCCGTTGGTTAGCCCGCTGTGGATCGCTTCGGGGCTGTCAGATGCCTGCTCCGCCGCGGCCTGATCTTGCCGGGACCGGCTGGGCGCTGTGCCGTTGCGCGCGCGCGCGGCGTCTTGTGGATGCCCCACCTGCACGGCAAAGCTGATCGCGCCGGAGAGGAAGTAATGGTAGATTTTGCCGGCGCGGAAACGGCCCCGTTTGTCGTAGTAGGGCTGCTTCGAGCGGCTGATCGCCCCTTTCGCCGTCAGTGAATCGAGCGCGCGCTTCACGTTGCGAATGGGCAGCCCGGTCTCCCACGCGATCTTGTCCTGCGTGGGAAAACAGGCGCCCCCCTGGTTGAAGCGCACCAGCATGTTCACCACGTAGAGCTCCGACGGATTCAACCCATAGTGCTCGCGCAGGTATGTCAACCCCCCTTGCCGTTCCATGTCGAATCGATCTTCCAAACTCATAACCGCCCCTTTCCAGAAATGCGCAAAGCCGCCAAAGGACAGCGGGCGGCATATCCCTCGAACGGCCTTGCTATGGAAACCCGCAAATCGTCATTTGCAGGTCGATCCCGAATCTGGTATAGTGACGTTGTTCCCACCCTGCCAAAGAAGGGAACAACCCCTTTCGCCCCGTGCAGCGCCGCCCGCTGACGGGGCGCCTCTTTTTTACAACCCTGCTTTACAACCGTGCTGTACGCGCGCCCAACTGAAACGACACCAATTTAACCGATCATGGCCAGCGCCGCAACCGGCCCGAAAAATGGGGAACGGTATCCCTGGCTCAACAAAAGATATTAGGGCTCGTTGACGTTTGTCTGACAGCGACCTGCGGGGGAAAGACGGCGGCTGAGCCAGCCCAGCCTCCGCCCCCTTGACGTTCTCCGCGTCCCTCCGCGGACCAAAGAGCAGTTCTGCAGTTCTCCGCGCCCCTTCGCGTGACTTCGCGGATCAAATAGCCGCCCCAAGACGACCGCTATCCGTTCCCCCTCAAGTGTGAGCACCATGGCGCCAATCTTGAAAACTGGCATAAAACTGACGCGGATTTTTCCGGAGATTCCATAAAAAATACACATCAATAGTGTATAATAATAGATTCATTCGAGTGCGCCGCCAGCGGCGTAACGCCCCCTGATCGAATCCGGCCGCATCCGTCCGGATAGACCCTATTTATCCCTTTTTATCATCCAATTATTGGGGACAACCTTATGAGAAGGCACATGCAACTGTTGGTCCGCGGTACCCTGGCTCTCATCTTCGCCGCCGTCGCTGTCATCTCAGCTGCCGGCAGCGCATCCGCCTCTGATCTGCACATCGTCCAACCCGGCGAAACTGTCGCCCCCGAACCCCAAAATTCCGGGGGCTATCAGCTTTACACCGTCCAGCCGGGCGGCACCCTGTTCCTGCTGGCCGCAAAGCACGACGTCAGTCTGTCCAGGCTCATGTCCATCAATGGATTCTCCTCCGAGGAATGGTTCAAAGTGGGTCAGAAACTGCTGGTGCCCCGCGCGCTCGCGCCGCACCCTGAGCATCCGGTCTCTGCCCTGCAGCCCACGCCGCCCGTTGCCGCGATGCAACCGGGACGGAATTACCCCGCTGTTCATATGGTGCAGACTGGAGAGTTACTCTTAGATATCGCGCAATGGTACGGTGTCAACCCCGCTGCCATGGCCAGGTTGAATTACTTGCAAGACATCAGCATGCTTGAGTCTGGCCAGGCCCTCCGCATTCCATCCGCAAACGCGCTCGAACTCCTGGAAGGAATCGAGCGGAGGCTTGACCAGGCCCGTTACCCTACGCGCACCGAACGTTGGGTCGAGGTCGACCTCAACGAACAGTTGGCAATCGCCTATGAGGGCGCCACACCGGTTAAAGCTTTCGTCATCTCCTCTGGAGTAAGCGATACGCCCACCGTCACCGGGACCTTCCGCATCTGGTCCAAAGTCGCCATGCAGGACATGCGCGGCGGCAACCGCTCCGCGGGCACCGACTACCATCTGAAGGATGTCAGGAATGTACAGTACTTTTACAAAAACTACGCCTTCCATGGCGCCTACTGGCACAGCAACTTCGGCACGCCCATGAGCCGCGGCTGCATAAACATGACCGACGAAGATGCCAAGTGGCTCTTCGACTGGGCGTCCCCCTCGATGCATGATGACGATGACGGCCGGATATACAGCACCGACGCCAACCCGGGCACGCTGGTACTGGTCCATGAACGATAACGGGGCAAATCGCCCCATTCCGCCCTGGACTTCAGATCGAAATGGCCAAGAAAGCGGCCTCCGGTAACGACCGAAAGGCCCTGAGAGTCTCCCCGTTTCGAGACCTTCCCTATAGCAATGACGCCGGGAGACCCTGCCAAGTAGCAAGACCATTCATCCAACATACGATTCGACCAAGGAGACCCAAATGCCAAAGAAACTCTCTTTCCTCAGCCTGCTCCTCGTCACCGCGCTCATCCTGGCCGCATGCGTCGTCGCCCCCCCGGCCGCAGAAGCGCCCCCCGCAGAACAGGCGCCGATGGAAGAGGCGCCTGCCGATATGAGCGGCAAGGTCGTCGTCGCAGCGGGCGGAATGATCCGCATCGGCGGCTCCTTCGCCCTGACCGGCCCGATCCCCGACCCCGGCCTCGACATCCGCCAGGGCGCCGAACTGGCCGTCGATGACCTCAACGCCGCCGGCGGGCTCGAAGGCTTCATGTTCGAGCTCGTAGCCGAAGACGGCGCCTGCGACGGCACGCAGGGAACGAACGTCGGCAACAAATTCGCCGCCGACGCGACCATCGTCGCCGTCACCGGCGGCACCTGCTCCGGCGAGACCTTCGGCCTCATGCCGATCCTGCAGGAGGCGCGCATCCCCTTCGTCAGCCCCAGCGCCACCAACCCCGACATTACCTCTGCCGGCTGCGACGTCTGTAACCGCGTCGCTCTCAGCGATGCCCTCCAGGGCGCCGTCGATGCCGACTTTGTATTCGGCGATCTGGGCCTCACCAGCGTCGCCGTCGTCCACGACAACTCCGACTACGGCAAGGGCCTGGCCGAAATCTTCCGGAATGACATTACGGGGTTGGGAGCCGAACTGACCGGCTTCGAAGGCGTCCAGGTGGGCGATACAGACTTCCGTGCCATGCTCGCCAAAGTCGGCGCCGCTGGACCCCAGGCCGTCTTCTTCGCTGGATACTCCACCGAGGCCGGCCTCATCGCCCAGCAGATGACCGAAACCCCCGGCCTCGAGGACACCGCCTTCATGAGCGTTGACGGCGCCTACACCCAGCAGTATCTCCAAGCCGCCGGCGCCGCCGCCGAAGGCACCTACATCTCCTTCGTTGCCGGCGCCGACTCCGAAGAGATGAACGCCGAATTCGACGCCAAGTACACGGAGAAATACGGCGCCAGCCCCGACGAACTCGGCCCCTTCCACAGCCAAAGCTACGACTCCGTCAAGCTGATCGCCGCCGCCCTGGCCGCCGTCGCCGCGGTCGACGACAACGGCAACCTCGTGATCGACCGCGAGGAACTGATCTCCGCCATCCGCTCCGTCAATGCATTTGCAGGCCTTACCGGCACCATCAAGTGCGACAGCATCGGCGAATGCGGCGCCGGCGGCATACAGATCTTCCAGGTCACCGACGGCGCTTTCGTCCAGGTCTCCGGCTTCGGTATGGAGTAAACCTCAACACAATCAGGAGAGACAACGCCATTGATACCCGGCC
The DNA here is from genome assembly GCA_028819675.1 of Caldilineaceae bacterium. The sequence goes on from JAPPKT010000121.1 coordinate 56,261, forward strand.
AGCCCACCGTGCGCGGCAACGCGTTAACCCAGGGGAAGACTGTCTAAGCGAATGCGGAATGCGCATCTTAGCCCGCGAGGAACGGCGGGCGGCTGGGGGATGATGGTTGATTGAGACGCAATGATGGAGTTCTTGGACGCGACGTTGAGTCTGCCAGTAGGGTTCTGCCTGATGGGCGGGCTGTTCTGGCTTGTGAGATCGCCGCATGCGCCCGCCCAGACGAGCTTGCCTGGATCGACAGCTGTGCCCGGCCGTCTACCGGATGGAGGCCGGGGGGTAGGGCGTCTGCCAAAGAGGGAGGCCAGGCCAGCCCGCTGTGCGCAGCCACGCGTGTACCCGGGGTTCAGTGGTCGATGCCTACACTGTCTCCCCCTGTGGAACGGCGGGCGGCTTGGACGGCACGACAAATCGGTTTGAACCCTGGCGCGCGCCGCCGCCGTCGGCCAGATGCACCGCGCTCACAACCGTACCCTTCGGGAGCTGACGATTCAGCCCGCAGAAACGCGAATCTTTGAGGAGGCGCAGTGGAAACGGTTCAGGTCATTCTCAACCCATACGCAGGACGGGGACGCGGCGGAAAGATGGCCGGCCAGATCGAGGCCGCCTTTCGCCGCCACAACCTCCCCTGCGAGATAGCGCAAACCTCTGCGCCGGGGGAAGCTGTCTCTCTGGCTCGCCGCGCGCGGCGGGATGGTTACGCCATCGTGGCTGCCGCCGGCGGCGACGGAACCGTTCATGAAGTCGTGAACGGGCTGGCGGAGGCGACGCCCGAGGACGAAACAGTACAAGGGTTGGCGGTTTTGCAGACGGGCAGCGGCAACGACTTTGCCGACATGGTAGGGGCGGCCCGAGAGCTCGACGCAGCCGTACGCGCCATCCGCGCGGGTAATACGCGCAACGTTGATTTGGGGTGGGTCGAAGCCTTCGACGGCCGCAACACCTTGCAGCGCTACTTCGACAACAATCTGGGCATCGGTTTTGAGGCGCAGGTGACGGTCGAAAGCCGCAAGATCAAGCGGCTGCGCGGCTTCCTTATCTATCTGTGGGCGACGCTGCGTGCCCTGCGGGCCTATGACCAGCCCCATTTTGAGATCAGCTGGACCGACGGCGCCGGCAATGAGCGCAGGGCTGCCAAAGAGATGTTGCTGATCAGCATCGGTAACTCGCGCCGGGTGGGCGGGGGCTTCTATCTGACGCCGGATGCGGTGATGGACGACGGCTTGCTCGACCTGGCCTTTGCTGACGCGCTGTCGCAGCTGGGGATCCTGAACCTTCTTCCCAAAGCGATGACCAGGACAGGACTGCAGGGTCAGAAGGCGGTCTCTTTCGATCGATTGCGTTCCGCCATTATCACGGTCCGGCAGCCCGTTCCGGTGCATACGGACGGCGAGATCCTGTCGAGGAATGTCGAGGGACTGATCGTCGAAGTACAGCCCGGCCGCCTGCAGGTAATCGTGTAAAGTTCACCGCGGGCAACCCTTGCGGATCAAAGAGCAGCTCTCGTATCTGTCCACAAGAGCCGTCACGCAGAAATACGCCGCATCCGGTACTCTTGCTCGCTGCAAACAGTATTGTTCATATCGACGCTTCATCTTGACTACCTCGGAACTGTCATGGACAGCCGACCCGTCCGGCGCTATAGCCATGCGCGATAGAAACACCCGCAAAAATGACAAATTGTCGCATTTGACAGCGTGAGGTCCGCGTTTACTGCGCCTGAACGCGCACGCGGACCGTCAATCCGGCCTTTCAGGTGTCCGTCGATCTCCTGTGGGAGTGGACGCGAGGCGAAGTAACAGCCCTGGCCGGCCATAGGAATTTATTCTCCTCTGGAGGTGGTTCGACATGGCCAACCGTGAACCTGAATTCATGACATGGAAACGTCGCGGCGCAGAACGCGTCCGGCGCCTCGTCGAGGGTATGTCGAAGGAAGAAGAACTCGAATTCTGGCGCAAACGCACTGAGAACATGCGCGCCCGCCAAGAGGCAAGTAAGTCAAAAGCAGAGCAGACAGTCGCGGCCTGAGTCGTCAAGTCGACCCTGCCTGCTTGGTAGCAAGGGCGCCCGTCACACAGTCAAAAACGACAAATTGTCGCTTTTGCAGACGCCCTCGAAGGGTAAGCAGGACGCCGCGACTGCCCCAATACCGCCGAGGAGCGCGTCGCGGACCGCAGCGCACGCCGGTTTAGCCGCCCGGCACGCGCCCCGCCCCCTCATTCCACATTGCCGCGCGCTGCATGAATACCGCAGGGTCCTCCCGCCAATCTGCATAGTCGATGCGCCCGTCATCGGTCAGCCAGTCGATCATCCGGTCGATGCAGGAAGCCAGTTCGCTATTCTCCGCGGCGAGCGCAAAGCCGCCATGTTCGACCTTTTCGTCGAGGGCTGTGACCGCAAAGGCGCCGCCATGCGCGTAGGCGGCGTCGCGGTTGCCGATCTCTCCTCTGGCCACCGCGTCTATCGTGCCCGCTTCGAGGGCGTCGAGAAGCTCCAGTTCACCGGCTTGGTCCCCAAGATACACCACCTGCGGCATGCTGTGTGAAGGTGGGTGGAGGCGCTGTCTTCCGCCAAGAACGGGAGATTCGCCGGCTGCGGTGATGACGTAGTCCGGACTGCCGTCGGCGGTCACTGTGCCCGCCGGCGTCTCAATGCGTACGCCGCCGGCCAGAACGCCCTCGGCATCGACAAACCCCGTCAGTTCCAGCAGACGGAATTCGCCGGTAGTGCCGGCAAGAGCGCCGGCGCGTACGTCGCTGGTCAGGTCGTCATGCGTGGCAATGCGCGTCGCGTCTTCGGCGCGCACGAGCAGTGACTGGCGGAAGGTGATGTGCCCCGATGTGAAGGTGACGACTTGATTGCCGGCGGCGTCCCGGGTACGGGAGTCGAGAATCGTGATGCCGCCTCCGATGATGTCGTATTGCGGCGTCGCTGCCTGCAGCCAGATGTCATCCCAAATCGCGATCGGGTGGCGGGAAAAGGAGAGGCCGGCGCCGTCTATGGCTTCAAGCGCGGTCAGCAGATCGGCTTCATAGCCAAGATGGGTGTGAAACTCTTTGGAATCCGGATCTTCGCTGGCGCTGTAACTGACGGGAGCGAAGAAAGCGTAGAAACCAACGTTGAGAACGCGCTCGTCATCTACGCAGGCCTGCGACGGGGCACGGGCCGGCGGAGCGGCAACCTCGAAGGTGCAGGCGGCGGCGAAACAGAGAGAGGATAGCGCGCATACGGCGGCTCTGACGAGGGCGAAAGGCGGGGACAAGGCGGTTGATCTCATGTTGTTTTCCTGGGTTTCTTTGCGGAATGGTTTGTCTTTCTGCTGAACCCTTTCGGCCGTCAGGAAAGCCACCGCGCGGCCCGTCCCCCCTTCTCCGCCCGCGTATGGACCTCCACCATCCTTGCCGTCTTCCAGCGTCCCTGCGCCATAATCTCATCTATCGGGCACTTTCACTTGCCAGCTTAGCAGAGGCCGATCCCAACCCAAAACAGGCCTAATCGCTGTTTTCAGCCGAGATCTGGATCTCCCGGCCACACAGGAACCGCAACTGCCCGTTTAGGTGTCATAGCACCTTGTAATTCGACGTGAAAGGGTATCCCACCCGGGCGTCTCAGCCCTCCCGGTTCAACCATGCTGCCAACCAAAGACCTGCCATAATGAATGGCGCGACATACAGAGCATCCAGCCACTCTTTTGTAGACCCGTCTGGCAGCCCGAAAAGACCCACTACCCAATCAGAAGTAAAGTGGTCAATTACAAACGCTGCGACCAGGACGATGATGCTATACAAGCGATGCTTCGTCTCATATCGCGTCCGAAACGACCATTTTGACTTTCCCATATCCCTATCACCGAAAGGACCGCTGCGGCATATCCTTTTTAGGTGACGCTGCCCGTGCCAGCTATGTTTCCCCTTGCCATAATGCTGGCATGGAAACAGTCAAGTTGACACACCCATGACATTCAAGTGCGAAAATATTCGGTTGTAATCATTGCTGATTGGGAAAGCGACAGAGGCAGCCTTGCCGTCCCGGTCCGTTTCTCCTGAAACGAACAGGCTCGACGCGCCCCTCCCTTTTGAATGAGAGAAGACTATGACCGGACCGGCCGGGGCAGGATAGGGATGCCCGCGAGGTGTACCGCCGCGAATATGCCCTGCTATACGCGTGAAATCAGGTGGCTGATGGCTTAATCATGCGGTAGCCGACGTGAGGTTCGGTGAAGATGTATCTGGGATCGTTTGCATTGTCGCCGAATTTTCGGCGGAGTCTCTGTACCACGGTGCGGGCCAGCCCTGCGTCGCCGGAGTTCCCCGGCCCCCAGACCCGTTGCAGCAGCTGCTCGTGGGTCACAACCCGACCGGCATTGGTCGACAGCTCGAAGAGCAGAGCATACTCGGTCGCGGTCAGGACGACGGGCTGTCCGGCCACAGCCACGCGGCGCTCCGCATAGTTGATCACCAGCTCCTCCAGGACATAGTCTTCGGGCTGTCCGAGATAGCCGATGCCGGAGCGTTGGCGCAAGACAGATCTGATGCGTGCGGCCAGCTCGGTGGGCGAGAAGGGTTTGACCACGTAGTCGGCGGCCCCCGTGTCGAAGGCCTTGGCGATTACGTTCTCCTGGCCGTAGGCGGACAGGAAGATGACGGGCAGTGCAGTCTTCTCCA
>JAPPKT010000093.1 GCA_028819675.1 Caldilineaceae bacterium
CGATGTTGCCCTGCGTTTCGTGGGGGTCGAAGGAGTATTGCGAGATGTGTTCAAGCGAGTGGCCGGTGTAGTCCTTCACGAATTTCTGGCGAGCCTGGATGATGTCGTCGTTGTAGTCGTCGTCGCGGTCGCGGGGGATTCTGGGTGCGTCAACCTTTTCGGATATGGCGTCATCGACGGTGAATTGAATGCGGCCAAAGGGGGAGGTCTGGACTCCGATTTGGATTTCGTGGCTCCCCATGTCGAGAGGTGGGATCCGGGCGGTGATGAACACTTCCTTGCGCAGGGGGAACTCCACGGGTTCGCCGCTATTGACTTGATCGGGGGAGGTCTCATGCCCTTCGCCGAAGTCCAGGGTGAGGTCGTCATTGGAGATTTCTTTGCCGTCAATGCTGATGCCATGGAAGGCGGTCAACCTGGCGTCGCTCAGCCTGTTTTTCAGTGAGAACTGTACGCCTTCCTCGGTATTTTGCAGGCTGGCGTAGGTATACAGGCGCTTGAGCAACATTGATGGAATCAGTGCCATGGGGCCTCCGATTGATGTTGTTTGGGTGGATGGTGATGAATGGGTGGTGAGGGGAAGTTCTGAATTGGTCCAGGGGGACCAGTTGTGTCAGTTGGTCCAACCGCACTCAGGACGATCACGCCACTAGAGCTAGATTTCTCGCGACTGAGCAACGTGGATTCCTATGTCGGTGCGCCATACGGCGCCTTCGAAGCAGATCTGCTCTACTGTTTGGTAGGCTCTGTCGACAGCTACTTTGAAGTCGGGGCCCGTTGCGGTGACCGAGAGTACGCGTCCGCCGTCGGTGAGGAGGAGCGACTGGGACCCATCGTCATCACGACGATTCGGTTCGTCCACTTTGGTCCCGGCGTGGAAGACAAGCTGGCAGCTGTCGAAGTTGGAACTCTCAGGCAGGCCATGGATTGGCTTGCCGGTCTCGTAGTCATCCGGGTAGCCGCCTGAGGCCATCACGACGGTTACGGCGGACTCCGCAGACCAATCGGGGTTGCAGCCGGCCAGAGTGCCATCGGTGCAGGCCAGCATCAGTTCCACGAGGTCGCTCTGAAGTAACGGCAGTATGACCTGGGCTTCGGGGTCACCGAAGCGGCAGTTGAATTCGAGAACCATGGGGCCCCGCTCCGTCAGCATGAGTCCGGCGTAGAGAACTCCCTGATAGGGAGAGCCTTCGGCGGCCATTCCGGCTAGGGTTGGCCGCAGAACCTGTTGCTCAACTGTGTCCAGAATCTCTTTCGTTGCCAGGGGAGACGGGGCAAAGGCTCCCATCCCGCCTGTGTTGGGCCCGAGATCGCCGTCAAGCAGCCGCTTGTGGTCCTGCGCCGCGGGAACGAGTCGCAGGTTCTCGCCATCGCAGAATGCGAGTACTGAGAGCTCGGGGCCGTGCAGCCGTTCTTCGACAAGGACGGTTGTGCCGGCGTCGCCGAAGCGGCGCCCCACCATCATCATGCGCAACTGTTCGACGGCTTCTGCGCGGCTGGCAGGCAGGAGGACGCCCTTGCCGGCGGCCAGACCGCTGGCCTTTAGGACAGGGAGGTCATCCAGGTCATGGACGAAGTCTGCCGCGGATTCAAATTCTGTGAAGACACGCGCCCAGCCGGTGGGAATCCCATGGCGGTTCATGAATGCCTTGGAGAATGCCTTTGAGCCCTCAAGTTGGGCAGCGGCTTTGCCGGGCCCGAAGATCTTCAGTCCGTCTGCAGCGAATTGGTCAACGATCCCTGCTACCAGCGGCTGTTCCGGACCTACCACTGTGAGATCGACATGATTGTCGTGCGCGAAGCGCAGTAGGGCCTGCAGGTCGTCAACGGGGACGGGGATATTTGTGCAGGAGGGAATCCCGGCAGTACCTCCGTTACCGGGTGCGGCGAAAATCCGGTCGACTTGACTTGATTGCGCCAGTTTCCAGGCAAGGGCGTGCTCCCTTGCGCCGGAACCTATGAGTAGAATGTTCATGCAGCAGTTCTGTCGGGGGCGATTGGGCGGTCAGTCGCCCAGCACACCGGCGAATCTCTCTTTTTCCTTCAGTTCCAATTCCAGTTCCAACATTGGGGTCTCGAACGGATAGTCACCTGTGAAGCAGGCGTTGCAGTAGCCGTCCTGCGCACGCAAGGCGTCCATCATGCCCTCGACACTGAGGTAGTACAACGAGTCGACGCCAATGTATTCCTGGATTTCAGCCAGATCCTTTTGCGCGGCGATCAGTTCCGACTGGCTGGCCATGTCGACGCCCATGAAGCAGGGGAACCGGATTGGGGGGCAGGCGACTCGCATGTGAACCTCGGCTGCGCCGGCATCGCGCAGGAGCTGCACCAGGGGTCCGCTTGTGTTGCCGCGCACGATGGAGTCGTCGACGAGGACAACGCGCTGGCCCCTCAGGTTTTCGGGCAAGGGGTTAAACTTCATTGCCACGCCGACCTTGCGCTGGCGGTCGGTCGGTTGGATGAAGGTACGTCCGATATAGCGGCTCTTGATGAGGCCCTCGCTGTAGGGGATGCCGCTTTCCTGTGCGAATCCGATGGCGTGCGGTGTGCCGCTGTCGGGCACGGGTACGACGATGTCGGCTTCCAGTGGGGCCTCGCGGGCGAGCTGGCGGCCCAAGCCCTGGCGCACGCGGTGGACCAGGCGACCGCCGAGCATGCTGTCGGGGCGGGAGAAGTAGATCTGCTCGAAAGTGCAGAATGCCGCCTTCTCTGCCGGTACCCCCTGCACGACTTCATACCCGTCCTGGTCGATGCGCACGATTTCGCCGGGATCAATCTCCTGTATGGCGCGGCCGCCGATGGTAGCGAAGGCGCAGCTTTCCGATGCAATGGCAAGGCCGTTTTCAAACTCTCCAAGAACGAGAGGGCGGAGGCCCCAGGGATCCCTGACGCCGTAGATTGCATCGCGGGTGAGGATGGTAAGCGAGTAGGCGCCCTCGGCCATCGTCATCATCTGGCGAATGCGTTTCAGCCAGGAACCGCGGGCCCCGGCCAGCAGATGGATTATCAGTTCGCTGTCGGTCGAGGTCGACAGACCAACGCCGCGTTCCAGGAGCTCGCGGCGAAGCTGCGGCGCGTTGACCAGATTGCCGTTGTGGCCGATGGCGAGTGGGCCGTCGAGGGTCTCAAGGATGTAGGGCTGGGTGTTGTTGAGGCGGGGTGAGCCGGTCGTGGAGTAGCGCGTGTGGCCAATGCCCAAATGCCCTCTCAGGTGATGCAGATTGTCCTCGTTAAAGACCTGAGACACGAGACCCAGCCCTTTGTGAATATGGGCGGTGTTGCCGTCGCAGGTGGCAATGCCGGCGGCCTCCTGGCCCCGGTGCTGCAGGGCATAGATAGCAAAATAGGCCATGGGGGCGACGTCCAAGCCAGGGGCGCTGATGCCAAAAACGCCGCATGCTTCACGGGGCGAGTCGAACGGCGGCATGTTTGCAGCTCCTTGAATAACTGAGTGCGTTCAGTTTATGGGGAACGTACTCTCCGAATCAACTCGGTGCATGGCGTCCGGCCGGTTGCCAGATTCCAGACTCAGTCCCGCTGCAGGGCGGCGCGGGCCTGGATTCCCGTATCGAGAGCCCCGGCTGTTGTACCGGCTGTGACAGTCAGGTGGCCCATTTTGCGGCCCGGTCGAGGCTCGTGTTTTCCGTAGAGGTGCAGCTTCACGTTTGAGAAGGCCAGCAGTGCCTGCCAGTTGGGCTCACCGCATTGCCAGAGATCACCAAGCAGGTTCAGCATGACGGCCGGTCGCAGCTGCTCGACAGATCCGGGTGCGAGGCCTGCGACTGTACGCAACTGTTGCTCGAACTGGCTTGTGACGGCGCCGTCGATCGTCCAGTGGCCGGAGTTATGGGGGCGAGGCGCGATTTCGTTTATCAAGAGACGCCCGGTGGACTGCGAATCCGGATCGTGAGAATTGCCTCCCGTCCCGGGCTCCGAGACGAGAAAAAACTCGATGCAGAGAACGCCGGTCAAATCAAGAAACTCGCACAGCCGGCGGGCCAGTCTCCCGGCTTCCTGTGCCACAGACGGTTCCACGTCTGCCGGGGCGATGGTGACGTCCAGAATGTGGTCGACATGCCGGTTTTCGACAAGGGGATAGGTGGCAAAGTCGCCATTCTGCCCGCGTGCCGCCACGATCGACAGTTCTCTCTCGAAGTTTACAAACGCCTCAAGAACGCATGGCTGCCGTCCAAGTGAGTTCCACGCGGATTCCAGGCTGGTGTCGCGTTCAATGCGTGTCTGCCCTTTTCCATCATAACCGAATGCTGCGGTTTTGAGAATGGCGGGAAAGCCGATTTCGTGGACGGCCTCTGCCAGTTGCTTTGTGTCGGTGACGGAGCGAAACGGTGTAACGGGCAGACCTGCCCGGGTGAGCATTGACTTTTCGCGTTGGCGGTTCTGGGCTGCATGGAGGATCGGGCCTGATGGGCGAACCGGCACGCCCTCGGCTTCAGCAGTTTCGGCGACGAGGGAAGGGACGTTTTCGAACTCGAATGTGAGCGCGTCTACGCCCTGTATGAAGGAGCGCACGGCTACTGTGTCGTCGTAAGCTGCGGCGTACTCGAAATCGGCGATCTGGCCGGTTGGGCTGTTGCATTCAGGCGAATAGGTGTGAATGCGGTAGCCCATGCGGCGGGCCTCCATCGCCAGCATACGTCCCAGCTGGCCGCTGCCGAATACGCCAATGGTAGAGCCTGGAGGCAGAGGCGTTCGATGCGCTCGAGCCACTTGCCTACTCTTCTTCGCCCAGGCGTGTAGCCAGCACCTGGTCAGCACGGGCGTCGCGATATTCCTGGAGTTTTTGCCGCAGCCGTGGTCGCGAGGCCCCCAGAATCGAAATGGCAAGCAGGGCTGCGTTGATGGCGCCGGCTTTGCCGATGGCCATGGTCGCGACGGGTACGCCGGCGGGCATCTGGACGATGGAAAGGAGCGAGTCGATGCCGTTCAGGGCCTGGCTCTGAACCGGAACTCCGATCACTGGCAGCAGGGTATGGCCGGCCACCATGCCGGGCAGGTGGGCGGCACCGCCGGCGCCGGCGATGATTACCTCCAGGCCGCGTGCGGCTGCGCTGCCGGCGTATTGGCTCATCCAATCGGGCGTGCGATGTGCAGACACGACCCTGCACTCGTGCGGCAGATTGAATTCGGCCAGCGTGTCCGAAGAGAACTTCATGCACCGTTCCCAGTCGGAATCACTTCCCATGATCACACCGACGAGAGGCGCGCTGTCTGAGGCTTTCACTGTGAGCAGCTCCTGATCTCTAGAGCTGTGCTATTGCTGCCCGAAATAGGTGCGGAGATTCCCGGCCACGCGGTCGGCCACCGGGAATCGACCTGCAGCAAAGGACCGGGCTGTCAGGCGTTCGTAGCATTCCACGTAACGCTGGCTGGCTAGAGCAGCCAACTCCTGCTCCAGGGGGGGAGGGGGCCCATCGCCGATGTAACCGCGCTCTGCGTATGCCAGGCGAACGAACTCCTTGTCGAAGTTTTCCGGTTCTTCAACCCTTAATTCCTGGCCGCCATTGCGCTCGCTGCCGGCGCGGACCTCATCATAACTCGACACCGTCCAAAACCGGCTGGAATCCGGCGTATGGATTTCATCAATCAGAAGGAGCCGGCCATCGTCGGACAGTCCGAACTCATACTTGGTGTCCACGAGGAGAAGCCCTGCGCGGGCTGCCACCTCCTGCCCGCGGGCGAATAGCGCTAATGCAGCAGCACAGACTTCTTCCCACAGTGCATCCGCGACCAGCCCCTTCTCCACGATTTCCTTGCTGGTGATAAGCTCGTCGTGGCCGCCCTTTTCGGCCTTTGTCGTGGGCGTGATCACGGGTTGGGGAAGCCGATCGTTCTTGGTCATTCCGTCCGGGAAGTCCATGCCGTAGATGGTGCGCTCTCCCTGGCTGTATTGATACCAGAGGCTGGTCTTGGTTACCCCGGAAATGTATCCGCGCACGACTACTTCAACTGGCAGGGTGCGACACCTACGGGCAATCGTCACGTTCGGGTCCGGAGACTCAAGAAAGTGATTGGCCACGATGTCCCGCGTTTGTTCGAACCAGAAGGAGGAAAGCTGATTGAGCACCTGTCCCTTGTAAGGAACGAGGCCGAGGATGTGGTCGAAGGCGGACAGGCGATCGGTCGTGATCAGGATGAGCCGGTCGTCGCGTGCGTAAATGTCACGCACCTTGCCGCTCTGCTTGGGACCGAGAAAGTCCACGTCGAGTCCCGGGAAGGTCTGTTCCAGTAAAGCCGGGTTCATGGCGTGCTACTCCTCTGTGGGAATGGATTCGCCTGCTTCGCTGCGGCCGTTTCTCAGTTGGAGGCAATACCAATCATAGCACGAAAGAGCGAGAGGCCCAGCCCCTCACTTCCACCGAGAGGGTTCTGAATTGGATCGATATGGTCCTCGGGATGGGGCATCAGACCGATCACATTGCCGGCTTGGTTGCAGATACCGGCGATGTCGGCTACAGATCCATTGGGGTTGAGAGGGTAGCGGCCAGCGGCGGGCAGTCCATCCGAATCGACGTATCGGAAAGCAACCAGCCCATCCTTTTCCAAGCGTTCAAGCGTGTCGCGGTCGGATACCTGAAAGTTGCCCTCCCCGTGGGCAACCGGGCAGAAGACCGGCTCTACCAGTTGCGCCAGGCAGCCGGCACGCGTTCCTTGCTCTACGGCCAGATGAACCCAGCGGCACTCGAAGCAGTTACGCGCATTGTGCGTCAAGGTGACGTCTCGCCGCGAGACTGACTGCTGAATTGCAGACGGGCTCTCGCCGTTGCCGGCGTAGCCGGGCAGAAGGCCGGCCTTGACCAGGGTCTGAAAGCCGTTGCAGATGCCCAATACAGGCTTACCCGTCGCGATGAACTCCGTCAACTCTTCGTGAAAGAACACCTGTAGATCCAGGGCCTGGCGTACGCCGGCACCGAGGGCATCGCCGTAGGAGAATCCGCCGGGAAGAACGAGCATGCCAAACTCGGAGAAGCGACGAACACCACGCCGCAACTGATTGATGTGAACGATCTGCGGGGAGGCGCCGGCTAGCTCACATGCTCGTGCTGCCTCGGCATCGCGGTTGGTGCCGGTGGCGTGGAGGATCAGGACGGGCAGGTTCATAGCCGCAGAGGTGGGGCGCAGTCTTGTCGTACAGAGATGAGATGCAAGACTATCACGCGGTTTCAGCCCCCTTCCAGGCTGAGAGGATTTCGTCCAGTGACAGGTCGAAGAGGGGCTGCCGGTCGATGGCCACAGAGAGCATTTGGGAATCGGTGACAGTGCCTATGAAAGCAAATGGAATGTCCGATAGTATGTCCTCGAATGCCGCTCGGTCCGCGGGGGTCACTTCCAGGAGGAGTCGACCGTTGGTTTCGCTGAAGAGCGGGACGTAGGGGTGGGTCAGATCCCTTCCCACTGCGGTCCCAATGTCCACGTCCGCGCCCAGGCGTCCGCCAAGGCACATTTCGGCAAGGGCCACGGCCAGTCCGCCTTCGCTCAGATCGTGGCAACTTTGGACCAGGCCGGCCTGCATGGCTGCGTGGACTGCCCGATAGCGCGTCAGAGGTTCTGCGGGCATGGCTGGCGGAACGCCGCCATCCCATTGTAACAGCTGGCTGAGGAGAGATCCCCCCAGCTCTTCACACGTTTCTCCCACGATGTATATGTGGTTTCCCGACTGCTTCAGGTTGGATGTGCAGGTGCGACGCATGTCGGGCACGATGCCCAAGGCGGAAATGAGAAGCGTCCCCGGGATCGGCTGGCCTTCGAACTCATTGTAGAGGCTGTCCTTACCGGATATGAAGGGGGCGTTGTATGTGACGGCGGCGTCGTAGCAGCCCTGGCAGGCGCGCACGAGGGCGCCCAGCCGATCCGGGAAGGTGGGGTTACCCCAGCAGAAGTTGTCCAGAATTGCGATCTGATCCGGGTCTGCGCCGACTGAGACGGCATTGCGAAATGCTTCGTCGACTGCACTGACGGCCATGGCGTAGCAGTCGCGTTTTCCCAGCAGAGGATTGATGCCTGCGCTGAGGGCGAAAGCGCGGTGGTGGCCCCATGTACCGATGGGCTTGAGGACTGCGGCGTCTGAAGGTCCGTCCATGTGCGGGCCGACAAAAGGACGGACGAGGGTACCGCCGCGTACTTCATGGTCGTAGGTGCGAACGATGCGTTCTTTGCTGGCGATTGTAGGATGGCTCAGCATGCGGACGAGGAGCTCTTTGGGCTCGGGCTGCGAGTGGATTTTATCCAGAACGGTCTGAAGTGTGGGCAGGTCCGGATTGGGCTCGTGGTAGTGAGCCGTCCGTTGCGGGAGGGGAAGCCCATCGTGCAAGAAGGTCATGGGCAGCTCGGCAACGGCGCGGCCGCCATAGTGCACGCGCAGCCAGCCATCGCCACTGAAGTGGCCCAGGTCGCGTATTTCGACTTCCCAGAGGTCGGCCAGCTCCTGGAGGTGGGGAAGGTGGGCGGGCGGTACAGCCAGGACCATTCGTTCCTGGGCTTCGGAGAGCCAGATTTCCCATGGCGTCAAGCCGGGATATTTCAGTGGAACATCCTGCAACTCAATGTCGGCGCCCAGCGCTTCGCCCATCTCACCGACGGCAGAGGAAAGACCACCGGCGCCGCAGTCGGTGATGGCGTTATAAAGGCGCTTGTCGCGGGCGGCTTCGACCAGTTCGATGAGTCCCTTTTCAGTGATGGGGTCGCCGATTTGGACGGCACTGCCGGACTCTGCGTGTGTGTCCTGGGTCAACTCGGCGGAGGAGAAGGTTGCTCCGTGGATGCCGTCGCGACCGGTGCGACCGCCGAGGACAACGATGCGATCTCCCTGCTGTGGTTCCGTGGGATGCGTCCCCTTGGGCAGCAGGCCGACCGCGCCGCAGAAGACGAGGGGATTGCCGAGGTACCCTGAGTCGTAGATGACGGCGCCGTTGACTGTCGGGAGGCCGAGCTTGTTGCCGTAGTCGCCAATGCCGGCGACGACCCCCTCCTTGACGCGTGCCGGGTGCAGGAGGCCTGGCGGGAGTTCGCTGGAAGGCAGATCCTGGGGGCCGAAGCAGAGGACGTCCGTGCAGGCGATAGGCCGGGCGGATACGGCGATGATGTCGCGGACGACGCCGCCGATGCCGGTATTTGCGCCGCCGAAAGGTTCGAGAGCAGAGGGGTGATTGTGGGTCTCCACTTTGAAGGCGA
>JAPPKT010000656.1 GCA_028819675.1 Caldilineaceae bacterium
GCGTGTCTTTCACCGATGCCGCGGGCGCCGACGATTCCGACTTTGAGAGTCATATTCCTGTCCTGCGATTGACTGAAATGGCTGAAGAGATAGAAGTTCCTTCGCCAAGAATCAGTTGCACCTGTTGATTGCTAGATTTGGGCGTACCGCCCGTGTGACCAACCTTACACCGACTGCGCGCATTCCACAAAGGTTTAGGTAACAAAGTGCCTCTTGGGTACCCAGTTACTTTCTTGCCCGCGCTGAGGCACAGGAGATTGATAAACGCTCCAAGGTTCCCTTTGGGACTGGATCTTCCCCGGCAAGAGCATAGACCGTCGCGGCCTCAACGATCGGACCGAAAGGAAGGAGCAGGCCTGCTGTGGCGAATGCAGCAAGTAGAGGCCGGAAAAGAGTGTCGCGTTTTCCTCTACTGGCCGGATGGCTGAATTTGGACGCGCCCCAGCGCGGTCTCTGGCTGCCAGACGCCCACTTCGACAGTTGGTGTAGACGTCTCCAGATCGTAGACGACAAGACGCAGTTCGTATGCGCCTGCGGCCAGCTCGTTTGGTATTTCAAGGTCAAAGACTGTACCGACCGGTTGTGACGTCCACAAACTCGTGGTAAGCGGATATTCCATCGGCTTCCTCAAGACACGATCATCCTGAAAGACCAGAGCACCATCATCACTGTAGAGGCGTAAGGATACCGAATAATCAGCCGCGACTTTCGAAGCTGTCGTCCACAACATGCCGACCAGAAGAGAGCGATGCTGCTCTGTGTCGAGCCCCTGCAGTTCTGATGCTCTCTTCTTACTCGAGCCCAGGGCAAGCCCTTCCAAAGTGATGCCTGCATCGTAGATGACCGGTTGCGGCAGGTCTTCGAAGAGGATCCATGGACGATCATAGGAGACGTCCACGTAGGCGTCGACATAGATGTCGTCGAAGTATTCAGTGCCGGCATATGTTCCGTGCTTGTCAAGAAGTATGGTGAGAAAGTTGGCTCTGAAGTTTGCCCGCCACTCAATCGTTGGAGACCAGTCCACCCAGTTCACAACTTTCACGGTGGAAACGGTCCTCATTTGTGTCAGCAACGTTTCGGTCTGATGGTCGAGGTCTGGCACAGCAGAAAAGATCCTCATGACCGGAGTTGCCCCTTGGTACAGATAGTCAAAGGCATCGTGTCTATGGGCGATGAAGTAAACTGTATCTTTCTCCGCAGGCCGTTCGTTCAATCTCTGGGCAAAAACCGGCCAGATCATATCGTAGTGGCTGGGACTGACGGCCTTTCCCTTGTCGAAAACGGCTCGAAAGGTGATTGTTGCCTGAATCAGAATTATGACGCCAATGGTGGTGCCGAAGATCCACGGCAGGATTTTCGCTCTCCCGGCCATACGAGATTCTATCCACAGAAAGGTCTCCCACAGACCGACGGCCACAAGCAGATAGATAGCCGGCACCGCGCCGACCATGCGCATTGTGCTCTTTGCATCGGACAGAAATGCCGGCATGAACAGAAGGCCCACCCAAAGCAACAGGAGAGGGTATGCCGGGCTACGGTGCCACTGCCGGATCGCGATTCCAACGCCCAACCAAAAAAAGAGCGCTTCCCATACATTGAGCGTGACAGCATGTTCAAAGGGGGAACAGCAGCCCGCCAGGAGGCGAAAACTGAACGAGTTCAGGACGTCCCAAACATTGGTGGCCAAGACTTCCGCCAGAGTCGTCACAGGGGCGCCTTGAAACTTGCGAAAGATGAAGACGGTCTGGATGCGATCGTTGAAGAAGAGGTCGGGGTTTCGAATGTAGTGGAAGAGAATTGGCGCAGCGACCAGCCCGGCAACGCCGGTGAAAGCGGCCGCCCAGGGTAGCTCAGCCTGCAATCTCTTCAGGGACATGGAACGATATGGCAACAGAAAACTGATTCCGAGGAAGAGGAAGAGCAGGGGAACAAAACGCGCGGGATAATATATGTAGGGCAGTAACCCCGCGCATGCGCCCGCCAAGCCGATTCCCCACCAACGCCGCCGTGTCCAGCCCCACCACAGAAGAGCCAGACATAGCGCAAGAAATAGTGGGAGAAGGCTGCCCCGATAGGCAGTGCGTCCCATGACCGTCTGGCCAAGCGACACAGCCAGAAGACCGGCACCAATGGCCCCAACTGCCAGGCTGCGCCGCCTGGTCTCCCGCCCATTCTCTCCCCATTCAGAGAGCAGTCGACCAAGCCAAAAGACGATCAGGACGGTAGTTGCGCTGGCCAGGGCTGTGGGCAGACGAAGTGCAAGCGGCGTGCGACCCAGGAACTTGGTAGCCAGCGCAATCAGATAGACGCCCAGCCCTTCCTTGTCTCCAAATGTCAAGGCATGTTCACCCTGAAGCACCTGGAGGGCATATATTCCGTTCCAACCTTCGTCGAACTTCAGCCCGGGCTCGAGTTCGTGCAATCGATAGAGACGCAAGAACAGGGCGACTACAGTGAACACCAAAAGAACCAGGAAAGGCGTTAGCTCAAACCTGTTTGTCTTGAATCGGAACATTTGAGGGGGGTGTCGCAGATCAAAGGGTGCAGGATGGAGAGGTCAGGCGGGGCCGATGGTCTTTCGGCACCGGCCGCCTGCCTCCTTGCTCTGGCACCTGCGGCATTAGGCTACGGCGGCGGCGAAGAGCGCCTTGAGGTAGCCGATGGAGTAGGCCCAGCCGACGTCGCGGGTCTCGTTGTCACCGGGCAGGTCGGGAATGTGATCGGGGTTGATGTAGCCGCTGAAGCCGACGTTGCGCAGTTCGCGCAGGATGCGGGCCATGTTGAGGTCGCCGTCGTCGAGGAGGGTCTCTTCGAAGCCGCCGGCGGTGGCCAGGCTGCCGCGCACGTTGCGCATGTGGAGCATGAAGAGTTTGCCCTTGCGGCCGTAGTTGTTGATCTCGTCGATCACGAGTGAGCTGCCGCCGGCCTCGGAGCGGGTGCCGATACAGTAAACGTAGCCGACGTTGGGGCTGGGGAAGGCGTCGATGATGCGGTGGAAACCGATGCCGCCGAAGGGCGTGTCGATATTGGGCGTATCGGAGGGGTGGACGGCCAGCTTGATGTCGTACTCCTCGGCGATGGGGGTGAGGCGCTCGAAGGCGTGGCAGAAGCGGTCCCACCAGCGCTCTAGTTCGGCGCGCGAGGGGATGTCGTGAGGTCCCTGCACGAGTGTTTCGGCGCGGGCGAGGTAGCCGCCGCGGTGCCTGGTGCGGTACTGCTCCATCATCTGCGGGAAGACGTCGCCCTCGACGCGCTGACGGGCGATGGGGATGCGTGCCTGGCCGTAGACTTCGAGGGCTTTGGCGGCGTTGTCCAGTTCATCTTCGGCGCCGACGCGCTCATCGATGAAGGTATGTGTGAGGGTGGGGAGGGTGACGCGATTGATGTCGATGCCGAAGGAGCGTACCCGCTTGCGCAGCGCCTTCACTGCATCCAGGTCCGGGTAGCCCTGTTCGGTGACGCCGGGCATGTCGGCGTCGCGTCCGAAGTCGATGGCGTCGGCGCCGAGGGCGACTTTTTGGCGCAGCCACTGGTCGGTTATTTCGGCGTTGTGCTTGAAGATTGAGACTCGTAGCATTTCTTGATCCTTATTTGGAGGCTGGCGCGGCGGCCCCGTCAAGTGGCTTATTCTGGCTGGAACGTCCGCGCAAGGAGAGATTGGGAGCCCGTCACAACGCGTTCACGTAGCGTCATGGCAGGGCGTTCAACGATCTGAGAGCGTGTTTTCGGCTTTGGCGAATGAAAGCATCTTCGCCTGTAAGGACTCCCCAACTAAATCCCAGATGAACGCACTGGCGTTCAGGATTACGAGCCCGATGCGTTCGCCGTCGTCGTTCAGTTCGGCAGTTATATTGGGGCTAAGCTCCATGCTGCCCATTTCCGGTTCATCAGAAACTGTCAGATGCAATGTGTCTTCTTGCTCAAAGTAGATCATCTTCATCCTGTAAGAGGGCGTACCTTGCTTTCGAGTTGTCCCATCTCAGAAGTGCATGTCACAGAGTTCCTTGATTTCATCAACAGCCGCGCCCCGCCAGCTTTCCACTTCGGGACGATGGCTATCATAGACATCAGTCAGGTCGGTCCGCTTCAGTATGGGTCGCATGCCTACTGCTGCGGCGCCGGTCAGTTCCTGGCTACTGCCGTCGCCGACATAGATACATTCGTGTGGTTCTAACTCCATGCGTTGGCAAGTTCGCTGATAGATAGCTCTTGAAGGCTTCTTAATTTCCTCTTGACAGGAGAATACTGGCGTGTCAATGAAGCGGGCAAGTGGAGATTGGGGGAAAAGAAGCGGGACAGGAGGGCCACAGTCGCTGATCAGGCCAAGCCGGAATCCTCTTCTCTGCAGTCTGTGCAGCGCTTCCAGCACCTCTGGCTCTGGCACGATTGCGTTGGCAACGAATTCATGATGGAAGGCGGCAGCTTGCGCGATTTGTGCTTTGTCCGCGTGGACACCTGTGCGAGTGCAGATATCGGAGATAAGGTGCTCGAAGGAACTGTAGCGCCCAAGGCAGCTGTCGTGCAAGGTTTCCCCTATGAGCCGCCAGAACTCTGTATAGGGAACGTTGACGGCCGCGGCCATCTGCGCGTTGACCTTGTCGTACGCCCGGCGGGTGAAGCTGCAGACCAGGGTGCCGAACAGGTCGAAGATGACGGCTCGATAGGGCATTCTGTTACTCAAGGCGTATTCTGCGATTTACGAGGTGAAGAAGTCAAAGACGTTGGCCAGGTTGGAGGTGCTTGATTTGTAGATCTCAGTGTACTGGCAGCGGGTGCAGGTGACGGTGGTGAATTTCTTGTTCTGGACGTCGAAGATCTTGGCGAGTGTGCCGCCGGTGGCCTGGAAGATATCGGTTTCGAACTCGAGGTTTTCGCATTTGGGGCAGATCCACTTTTCGTGGCGCATGGTTTTCTGTGTTCCCTTTTTGAAGATTTATCAACAGGGATCGATACGGCAACTATTATTTGCAGTCATACTATCTGTACAGCCTCCAATCGTTCAAATCCAGGGCCTCCCTTAGCTCGTAGCGGGACACATGAAGATCTACGGCCAGTTGCCTACCCAGTTCGGCAATGTCGATTACATTGCTGGGTGAGAAAGGCAGATCCTTATGAAGGGAGAAACGATGCCTCAACACACAGATGTGGAGGGATATTCCCGGAGTCTCAATATCGCATTCGAAATCGCTCTGCACTTCGGCAATCTGCCGCACCATCACGTCCAAGAATTTGCCTACGGTCGAATTGTCGATGCCCTCCAAGAGATGAAACCATAGCCCCCACAAAGGCTCCCTCAGTAGCTTTTGCACGTCCTTGTAAATCGAAAAGTTGTCTTGCGCAGATGAACTCACGCCCTTCGCCTTGAACTCTACATTGCATACGCCAGTCTCACTCTCAGAGTGGAGCTGAAGGTCGGTCTGGGCAGACATAGGCGTTTTGCCGGAGAAGCTGTAGAGTTTGCTGGTAGGTGCCTCAACTGAATACCTGAGTGGACCCTGTGCCAATGCCTCGACAAAAGTGAATCTTGCTTCCTGTTCACTGACACGCAGACCCTTGCCACGGTACTGTGGAAAGAGAAGACGGCCCGCGCCGGAGTTGATCGGTTGCCCGCCTGCACTACGAGCGTAGGCGTCCCACAGTCCAATGTCCGTGCGCTTACATGCTTCCAGGATGTCCAAATGCAACGTAGGCGTCAAATTTCCCCCTTAAGGAGGGACTGGATTTAGGATACTTCGGACGAAGTAGGGGTTGAATTCATGGTAGACCTGCTCCATGGAAACGGCATTCTCTTGTATGCACTTTAAATAATTGGAGGTGATTAGCCGAAAGGCGGTTCAGCGCATGTATAGCGACTGGGACGACTGATCGCCGCCAAAGTTTTCACCGCAGTACCGGCATTTGATCGCTTCCGCTTTGATCAGTTCGGCGCAGTAGGGGCAGTACTGCATTTCGCCGCGCTGGACCAATCTTTGCTCGAGCACCGGCTGGTTTTTGGAGACAGCGAAGGATAGGATGAGGCCCAGCGGGCCCAATAGGAAGCCGAGCAGAAACCAGCTGCAACCGCTTCTTCCTTTATTGGTGGCGACCATCGCGCTGACGATGCCGGACAGAAGCCAGATGGCTGCGAATGGAGCACCGATAAGATACGCTTCTGTTTGCCCAAGCAGCGCGGGCAGATCGATTTGTGGTATTTCCATTGCTATTTGCTCTCCTCTAAATGGAAAAGGTCCGTTGCCCAACTCTCGAGCAGTGACCGAAGACGGCTGAAACTGTCGGACTGGCCGACATCACCGCTACGTAAAGAAACGCAATCCTAAACCAGTGGTCTACTGTCAAATATTTTAGAGTCGGATCAGAAGACCATGATCCTTGAGGTACACGTGTCTTGCCACGCATAGACGCTTAGCTTGCCGCTGTCGAACCCTGTATACGCTCAATAAGAAGAACATTCACCAAGGTCTCAATCGAAACGCCTTTCGCATGTGCGCTTCGCATGAGCTCTTCCGCTATTTCGGGAAGAATTGCGACGCGGACTGCCCGCTTTTGTGGTGTATCAAAGCGGAACCACTCGCCATCGTCTTCCATAAGATCCGCGGTATCCAAGTTATCCCAGAATTCCGCTTCTTCCTCATAACTCTTGAAATCAGGGACTTTCAGTTCGCTCATTTTCTCAGTCTCCGGAAGCTTCTTTTTTCACGGTCAGTCATATCTCGGGCAGTGATTGGCTTATAGACTGAATCTTCTATATGTTCCAGTACTACAAATACGTAGCGCCCGTCTTCTGTCTGACCATATAGAAGAAAGCGGTTATGCCCTTGACGGCGGGCCAAATGGAAAGGATCTTCGCAGGTCTCCCAGACTTCTTCGATTTCGACACCGTGTTGGGCGATATGTTCGATGCGGTAATCGTCCCATTCCAATTCACCAATGTACATGTGTTATCTGGGTTACTATTTTCCAAAGTGTCAGACAGAAAATCCTCTATCTAACGGCTGCAATCTCTATTCAGGCGGGCCAAGGAGGCGTCAGTTTAAGCCACCGAATTCACAGAGATGTCAAGAAACCGAAAGACGGGCAGTCTCTGATTCACTGCCTTGACACATGATAGAAGTGTTGAAGCTTCGATAAGGTCATAGCCGAAAGATTCCATGTTTGGACTCCAAGCAAAAAGGTACACTTACAGGCGCAAACGAAGTGGGATCAACTGTAATTGTAGCAGGGGCATCTTGAGGATGAAGATAGAGCAAGACATCAATTATTTCAGAATCGAATGAATAGAGTTTCCGAAGAACGAATTGTATATTGTCAGCGAGTACTGATCCATGTGGGGCCAGTTTTTTGCCTGGAAATACTGCTCTGAACGTGGAATCGTACTTTTCCACAAAATATTCCCATGAGACCTCGAAATCAACGTACTTTCTGAAATACCAAGCAAATACACTGTGGCGAATGACTTGCTTCCTTTTGACGGTGATCTTAGTTCCATCTACCTCCTGGGACGCGTACCACTTTGCTTCGATGGGGTAAATTGCTCTTGATGTTGCAACGATCGTATCGAATTCGCCGAATTCCGCGCGAGGAGAGTCCGGATCGTAGGAGGTACGGCGACCGAAACTGGGACGGTAAAAGACTGTCGCGTCGTATGGATCCGATTCGTCACCTAACTGAGTGAGTATGACGTCGAGTCGCTCTCGAATCGCCCAATATGTGAGGGCATCTTCGCCGTATGCAAACCAATGAGCCATTGTTGTTTGTTCGGGGTAGTCGTAGCTCAGACACGTTGTAGAGATCTACATCTTACCACATACGCAGTGAAATGATTCGGGTTCAAGATTTGGCTAGAAAACTCACAACGGGCCCAACCGCGAACTCTACGTTTTTTCATTCCGGGCGTTCTTTTGAGTCCATTTTGTCTACTGGGGACCCGACAAGTATACTGATCCGGGTCTTTTCTCCACAACTTGCTTGGGAAATCTTTCATGACACTGACAGGAAAAATTGCAATCGTCACCGGGGGAGCGGTCGGGATTGGCGGGGCCATTGCGCGGCGGCTGGCGGCGGATGGTGCGAAGGTGCTGGTCACCGACATCATGCCGGAGGCGGCGGCGGAAAACGTGGCCCGCATCGAGGAGAGCGGCGGCACGGCTTCCGCCTATGAGGTCGACATTTCGCAGCGGGACCAGATACGGCCGATGATCGAACGGGCGGTTGAACTGTGGGGCGGGTTGCACATCGTGGTGAACAACGCGTGGGGGGCGCTGGAGCCGGACGGCACGGCCATCACCCTGACTGAGACTGCCTTTGACCGCGCGCTCGACGCTTCGCAGAAGGCGGTCTTTTTGAGCGCGAAGTACGGGGTGCCGCACATTCAGGCCAGTGGCGGCGGCAGCATCGTCAATATCTCTTCGGTGCACGGGCAGATGGTGGCGCCGTCAAGCCTGGCCTACGAGATGACGAAGGCGGCGATTATCGCGATGAGCCGCCAGATGGCACTTGATTTCGGACCGGTCGGCGTGCGCGTCAACTGCATCTGCCCCGGCCATATCGTGACCGAGCGCCAGGCCGAGCGCTGGGAGCGCAACCCGTCAATGCTGCGCTTTTTCGACCAGCACTATCCTCTGCGTCACACCGGCGTGCCCGACGACATCGCCAACGGGGTGCGCTTCCTCTGCTCCGACGAGGCCAAGTTCATCACCGGCCACACGCTGGTCATTGACGGCGGGATGACGATTCAATTGCAGGAAAACCTGGTTATCGATACGGCCAGATATTTCCGCGATCACCCCGAGATCGACCTGGACACTCAGTAGCCGATTCCTCGAAGATAGGTGACCATCCCGTCGCTGCGTTCGGCTTCGCTCATGGGATCTTCGCGGCCGGGGATGGGCTGGCCCGGGCAGGCGGTCACCCAGCGGTCGTAGCCGATCTCGTCCAGGACGCCGCGGATGGCTGGAAAATCAACATTACCGTGTTCCCCGACCTGGCACCACTGCGGATCGTAGAAGCCGTCGGCGCGGCGGGTGGTGGTGGCCCAGTCTTGCAGGTGCACGTAGTTCAGCTGTGCGCGGAAATCCCATAGCGACGCGACGGGGTCATAGCCCCAGAGCTGCGCGTGGGAGACGTCGATGCACAGCTTAGCCGTGCACAGGTTCTCCATGTACAGCTTCCAGTGATCGATTGAATCGAC
>JAPPKT010000183.1 GCA_028819675.1 Caldilineaceae bacterium
ACGGCGTCGAAACGCTGCTCGAAATGGGGCGAAAAGTGGAGCTGGACTACCTGCAGCACGAGATCCCGGAACTGCAAGGGCGGCTGGAGTCGTTATTGGCAGCATACAGCGGGCACGCCGATCAAACCCCGCCGCAAATCCTGCAGGAAATCCAGGAACTGCGCAGGGAGTTGGAGAAAGCCAGTGGTCAGCTGCGCAATCTTGCCGACTAGCCGGGACCTATGAACACTGCCGCGCCCCCCTCCGCCGCCGAAAAAGCCGCCTACGTCAACCAGATGTTCGCCGGGATCGCCCACCGTTACGACCTGTTGAACCGGCTCATGACCGCTGGTCAGGACGTTAACTGGCGCCGTGAAGTCGTCGCGCTGTGCCGGCTGCCCGAAGGCGGCCGCCTCCTCGACGTGGGTACCGGTACAGGTGATATCGCCTACGAGGCCAAGCGCACGCATCGAGACGCAGAGGTGATCGGCTGTGACTTCACTTTCGAAATGATGGACGTCGGACGCCAGAAGAGAGCCCAACACGCCCCGCGCCTTTCCCACTCCGGGGAGACGGGGCGCGTAGAGTTCGTCCAGGGCGACGGGCTGCAACTGCCCTTCGCCGACGGCTACTTCGATGCCGTAACCAGTGGATTCCTTTTGCGGAATGTGGCCGACGTTGACACCTGTCTGGCCGAACAGCGGCGGGTAACGAGACCGGGCGGGCGCATCGTCTGCCTGGAAACATCGCCGCCTCCGCCTACGCGCCTGGAACCGCTTTTGCGCTTCTATATGCTCAGGATCATTCCTGTACTTGGCCAGCTGTTCTCGACCGGAATCGGGGCGCAGGGGAAGGCGTTCCGCCCCCGAGAGTCGGCCTACCGGTATCTGCCGCAGAGCACCGTTGCCTTCCTGCAGCCTGACGAAATGGCGCGCCATTTCGAGCAGGCGGGATATCGTCGCGTCTCCTATGTGCGAAAGATGATGGGGACGGTTGCCATCCACGTGGGCACGGCATGAATGTCGCGGGTACCCCAGTATCTACCGCTTTCATAGAGGAACGGCCGTGACCGACCAGCCTGAGCGTACAGCTTTGCGCGGCAATCCGTCTTATGTCTGGCGCACCGGCCAGGAACGGCGCCTGAAGATGATTCTGGACCTGGCCCCGCTTCCGCTGCAACGCGCTCTGATAGACGGCTGCGGCGCGGGCGTCTATCTGCGGGCGCTGCAGGAGTCCGTCCCTGAGGTCCACGGGATCGATATCGAGGGTGAGCATCTGCGCATGGCGGCTGCAAACGTGCCCGGCGCGCCTCTGAACCTCAGCCAATGTGAGCGGCTCCCCTATGCGGACGCGACCTTTGACCTGGTCCTGTCCCACGAAGTTCTGGAGCATGTCCAGGATGACCGGCTGGCCGCGGCCGAGATCGTACGCGTTCTGCGTGTCGGCGGCCGTGCAGCCATTTTCGCACCCAATCGCCTCTTTCCCTTTGAGACACACGGCCATTACTGGCAAGGCGAGTACCATTTCGGTAATACGCCGTTGATCAACTACCTGCCCGATCCCTTGCGCAATCAACTTGCGCCCCACGTGCGCGCCTATACCCGCCGCGGCCTGCTGGAACTGTTCATCGGGCTGCCCGTGCTTGTTCGACGGCTCACGCAGATCTTTCCCGGCTACGACGGCATCAATGCACGCCGCCCGACCGTGGGGCGATTCCTGCGAGAGGCCACCTACTCCCTGGAGCAAACCCCTCTTGCCGCATTCGGCATCAGTCACTTTCTCGTACTTGAAAAGGTTGACTAATCGGTATTCACCGCGCTGATGCCAGACAGGGCAGGGTAGATGTAGGTTTACCCTCGCCGCCCGCCAGGGGGCGCGGGGTCCATAGGCCTCCCTACGCCTGTCGGATGCATCCCACTACAATTTGGGTCGGCATTGGGCCAGTGCTAGAATGCTGGAAATGGCAGCCAGAAAAAACTGTTTACGGCAACGAAGGAAAGGACCAGAGCGCTTCGAGAGAGGTATTCGAGTGAACGAGAGTACTGTAGACGCCGCCTGCCGCAGCACGAAAAAGGTTGAACGGCGTGGCTGAAATAAATCGCAGATCGCGCCCTCTGTCGGGCCCGGGAGGCGCCGGCAGAACCGCCCGCATTCTGGCACAGAGGCGGCGCCGTCAGCGGGCCAAATC
The DNA here is from genome assembly GCA_028819675.1 of Caldilineaceae bacterium. Next base: position 2,168 of record JAPPKT010000183.1, read on the forward strand.
CAACCGCGCCCGGCCATGGTTGTGGTTGTTCCAGGGGACGGCCGCTATTCTCCTCGCTATTTTTCTGGCTTTTGGCGGCGCCGTTGGTGTGGCGGTTGCCAGCGTTTTCGGCATCTATACCTTCTATGCCGCGCAACTGCCCGACGCCGGCGTGATCGAACGCGAGCAGGAAAAGTTCGAGACCATCCGCTTTTACGACCGTACCGGCAAGCACCTTCTCTACGAAAGCGTTGACCCTCGCCCCTTCCGCGGCGACCGCACCTACATGCCTCTGCGCGAGATGTCGCCCGCAGTCATACAGGCCGCGGTCGCGCTTGAAGACCACAACTACTGGGACAATCCCGGCATAAACGTGCGTGGTCTGATGCGGGCCTTCGTCTCCAACCTGCAAGGTGGCAGCGTGCAGGGCGGCTCTTCGATCACCCAACAGCTGATCAAGAATGTGGTGATCCCGGTGGAAGAACGGACCCAGCAGTCCTACGCCCGCAAGCTCAAGGAAGTCATCCTGGCGATGGAGGTGACGCGGCGCTACGACAAGGGCAAGATCCTGGAGTGGTATCTCAACTACAACTTCTACGGCAACCTGGCCTACGGAATCGAGGCGGCCAGCCAGGTCTATTTTGGCAAGAGCGTCACCGATCTCAGCGTCGCCGAAGCTGCCATGCTTGCGCCCATTCCCCAGTTCCCGGCGCTCAATCCCATCGACAACCCCGATGACGCCAAAATTCGTCAGGGCGTGACTTTGCAGGTCATGGTCGATGCCGGCTATATCGACCAGGCCCAAGCCGACGCGGCATTTGTCCAGGAGCTGGACCTGCGGGGCTCAGTTGCTGAGCGCTTCGATATCGTCACGGCGCCCCACTTCGCTCTCTACGCGCTCGAGCGCATCAAAGACGAATTCAACACGGCCGACGACCCCTATCGCATCTGGAAAGAGGGGCTCACCGTCTACACGACACTGGACGTCGAGCTGCAGAAATACGCTGAACAGGTGGCCCGCGACCGTATCGCCAGGCTGAATGAACAGGGCAGAAATGTAAACAACGCCTCCGTCGTCGTCATCAAGCCGGAGTCCGGTGAGATTCTGGCGATGGTCGGTTCACTGGACTACAACAACGAAGAGATCGACGGGCAGGTCAATGTCGCTATTTCGGAACGGCAGCCCGGTTCCAGTTTCAAGCCCTACGTCTATCTGACCGGCCTTCTGCAGGGGATGAACGCGGCCTCGATGATCCTGAACGTGCGTACTGCATTTCAGCAGAACGACGGCTCAGTGTACGTCCCCGAAAACTATGACCGTCTCTACCACGGACCTGTCGGGCTGCGCGACGCCCTCGCCCAATCGCTCAACATCCCGGCCATTCGTGTCATGGACCAGGTTGGCGTAGCCAATGCCCTGCGCACAGCCCACCAGATGGGCATCAACGGCCTCGACCGCGGACTCAACTACTACGGCCTAAACCTGGTGCTGGGAGGCGGCGAGGTCACTCTGTTGGACCACACCTACGCATACAGCGTGCTGGCGAACGGCGGCGTCATGGCCGGCAAGCCCGTTCCACCGGAATCCCGGCGCAGCGGATTTCGCAACCTGGACCCTGTTGCGATCCTGCAGGTCCACAACACCGAAGGCGAAGTGCTGAGTAGATATGACAGCCCGGACCAGGAACGCATCATCAGTGCAGACGCCCAGTATATTATCGCCGACATCATGAGCGACAATGTGGCCCGCTCTCCCATGTTCGGCATCGATAACAATCTCGTGCTGCCCGACCGCCGGGTCAGCGCCAAGACCGGTACGACCAACGGCTGGAAGGATGCTTGGACGGTCGGGTTTACTCCACAGTTGACCGTCGGCGTCTGGATTGGGAATACCGATAACGAGTCGATGAACAACGTAACCGGCGCGTCCGGCGCGGCGCCCATCTGGAAGAGCGTGATGGAGCGTTACCATGAAGGGCTCCCCTACCGCTGGTATGACCGTCCCCGCAATGTCGTCGCCGAGACGGTCTGTCAGCCGAGCGGTCTGCAGCCCTCGGACGACTGCCAGCGCCAGAGGGTAGAGCTGTTCATCGCCGGCACTGAGCCAAAGGTCGTTGACAACTTGTGGCAGCCCTTCGACATCGACAAACGTAATGGACTCCTCGCCAGGGCCTCCACACCGGAAGAGGAGCGGGACACCAAGATCTTTCTCATACTCCCGCCTGAAGCCGAAGATTGGGTTATCGGCAGCGGCATTGAACAGCCGCCCCAGGGCCAGAGTCCGGAGGACTTCATCGATTTCGATCCGGATGTTGCCATCACCTTCCCCCCGCCCGGCGGCTACATAGGCGGCCTGGTCGAGATTCTCGGCAACGCCCGCGGGGGAAACTTTGCCAACTATCGCCTCGAATTCGGAAACGGCCTCGCACCTGCACAGTGGACACAGATCGGCCCGGAACACGGGCAGCAGCACGCAAACGGCCTGTTGGAGGTGTTCAATACCGAAGGACTTGAAGAAGGACAGTATACGCTGCGGCTGACGGTCAGGTATCATGACGGCAACGTGCGCACCTGGGACGCTCCCATCACCATCGACAATACGCCGCCGACCGTGGAGATCAGCGATCCGGAATCGGACGCTCTCTACGTGATGAACGAGGATGAGCAGATCAACATCAACGCCCTCGTCAACGACGAATGGGCGATGGACCGCGTCGAGTTTGCCATCGACGGTACCTGGTTCATTACGCGTACTGTTGCCCCTTACAACGAGCGCTGGCCGCTTGAGCTCCGCTATGAAGAGGTCGAGTCACCCGAAACGCAAAACTGGCCCGCATTTCAATCGGACGACGATGACATCCGCCCCGGCCGGATTCGTGAATTTGAAGACGGATTTGCCGCGATCTACTCTGGCAGCGGCATCTATCTGGAGCGGCATCTCATCAAGGTACGCGCCTTCGACCGCGCCGGCAATGAGACCGAAAGCGAGGAAGTGCAGGTCTACGTCCGACAACCCCTGCCTGACCGGTGACCGGCGCATACGCCGGCTGCTCGCCATAAAAGATCGCAGATAGTCGCAGCAATGCCGAAGATCCTTATTACCAATGACGATAGCATTCACGCAGAGAGCATTCGCGTTCTGGCGAAGGCGCTCGATGATCTGGGAAGCATTACCGTCGTTGCTCCGGAGCGAAACTGGAGCGCGGCCGGGCACCCAAAGACGCTGCACAAGCCACTGCGTATCGCGCCGATCATCTGGCCCGACGGCCGTCGCGTATATGCCTGCAGCGGCGCCCCCTCCGACTGCGTGGCCCTGGCAATTCTCGGCGCGCCGCACGCGCCGGACAGCTCATCTACGCAACTGGCCGCGGGTGAACCGAGAGACGGTTACGACCTGGTCGTCAGCGGTGTCAACGACAGTTTTAACCTCGGCTGCGACGTTCTCTACAGCGGCACAGTAGCCGCGGCGCTGGAGTCGCTGGTGATGGGCGTACCGTCCCTTGCATTCAGCACCGGGCCCGTGGAAGGTTTCGAGATCGCCGATGTCGACGCCTGGCAGAATGCTGCCCGCTATGCCCGCACCCTGGCGGCAGCCGCGCTCGACCGGCCGCTCCCCCCGCAGACTATGCTCAATGTCAACGTGCCCCGACGTCCCGCCGATCAGATTCACGGCCTGCGCTATACGTTCTTGGGAAGGCGCATCTACGGGGATGTACTGGTCGCCCGCGACGATCCGTGGGGCAAGCCATACTACTGGTTCGGGGGCGAAGTCCCAACCGGAATCGCCGACGCCGGCAGTGACTTTGGCGCTATCGAAAGCGGATATGTCAGCATCTCCCCGCTTGGCATCGATCTCACACGGCATGAAGTCCTGGCCGACCTGACCGAGGGCGCCTGGCCGCTGCCCCATTAAATGCGGCCAGGACATCGCAGACGCAGCCATCAGGCCCTTCGCATCTACACTGTCGCAAGGGCAACTACTCTGGTGTGCGGCGTATCGGAACGCTTCCGGCTACGACTAGCCTGAAACGCTCCGGCTGCAGTCTGCATTTGGCGTCGCTTTCGGGGGCGACGCAGGAGTTTTCAATTTGTCACGGATGGTGTACACACCGCCTTCAGATGGGTCCCGGTGGCAGGGCTTGGCTGCTCTCTGCTGGTTGCTCCTGAGCGATGCAGTCCTGCTGGCCTGGGTGGCGCTGAAACCGGTCGGCTGGGGGAGCTTCCTGCTCCTTCTGGTCTTTCTCGCCACGCTGCCTGTCATTGTCCATCTGTCGACGCGTACCTGGGGCGCCTTCAACCTGGAGTACTGGCTTGACCGCAACGCCCTGAGAGTCCGCTGGGCCGGCACCCGCCAGGTCATCCCGCTTCATAGCATACGCCGCATCGTCGAAGGCGTTGGAGAGATGTCGTCGCGGCCCTCCTTGCTGGACTGGCCGTCCCCCTTTGTACGTATCGTAGAAGGAGGAGAAGGGCGAAAGCTGGTGCGCCTGGCAAGCGTTCCCCTTGACCAATGTCTGCTCATCGAGACCGACGGCGGCATCTTCGCGATCTCGCCGGATGACCCGGTCGGTTTTCTGGAAGAACTGCAAGCCCTGAACCGCCTCGGCCTGTCGCGCACGTTGCCCATGGAGCGCGAGCAGCCCACCAACTACTATGCACTGGCGACCGAGTCGGCTGCGGGACGCTGGCTGCTCCTGGCCGGGCTGATCGGCTGTCTCGCCCTATTTGGCTATCTCATGATCCGGTTCCCGGATTTGCCGGAAGCGCTCGTGTTTCATTACAATCGGCAAGGTGTGCCCGACAGCATCAGGCCCAAAAACGCACTCTTTTTGCTACCTGTTATCGGCCTCCTGACATACCTGACCAATACGCTCGCCGGCCTGTGGATGAAGCTTCAAGGTCAACACTCCGGCGCCTACCTGTTCTGGACCGGTTCGCTGCTTGTTCAAGCCCTTTCGCTTCTGGCTCTCCTGAGCCTGACAGCCTGACCCGAGTTGAGTCGCTGTGCCCAGCGAAATTTCTGCAGGTGGACTACAATTAGGAATTCCCGATTCGCCCGACCCGTCACACGGAAACTTCACGGACCACAGCCCAACGGTTTTCGTTTCGACCCAATCGGCCGAGGAGTACTCCGTGTCGCGCCCTTTCCTGACTATCATTATTCCCGCCTATAACGAAGCCCAGCGTCTTCCCGATTCACTGACAAAGATCGCCGAATATCTGCGGCGTCAGCCGTTTGCAACTGAGATTCTAGTGGTGGAAAACCGTTCGACCGACGAGACCAGCGCTGTCGTGCGTGACTTTGCGACAAAGGTCTCAGCTTCAGATCCGTTCACGCTGGATCTGCTCCACAGTGCACCGGGGAAGGGTGCAGCCGTGAAAACGGGAATGCTCGTAGGCAAAGGGGACTACCTGTTTATCTGCGACGCCGACCTTTCAATGCCTATCGAAGAGGTCGCGAAATTTCTGCCGCCGCAACTGGATCCGGATGGCTTTGACGTCGCCATTGCAAGCCGCGAGATTGTGGGCGCAGTACGTTACAACGAGCCCTTCTATCGCCATCTGATGGGGCGCGTCTTTAACCACGTAGTGCAGAAGCTGATCGTGCCGGGGATCGAGGACACGCAGTGCGGCTTTAAGATGTTTACCCGCGAGGCGGCTGCCCAAGTCTTCCCGCACCAGACTATCGACGGCTGGGGTTTCGACCCCGAAATCCTGTACATAAGCCGCATCCGCGGCCTGAACCTTGTCGAAGTGCCGATCAACTGGTATTACATGGCTGAAAGCCGCATCAATCCCCTTCTCGATACGATCAATATGGTGCGCGAAGTCCTGCGAATCCGGCTGAATGGGCTGCGCGGGATCTATGAACAGGTTCCCCGGACGACGGAGTAACCGCGCCTCCTCTCGTCTCGATGCCGGCCCCGCCCGTTTGCCTGAACCAGACTCGCTTTTGCGAACCTTCACTGTCTGGGATCTTTCGTCACGAAGTTGAAGATGGGTCAAACTCCATACTTGCCAGCCATATCTGCACACCGTTGGCAACGAAATGCGCGACAAGCGGGGTGAGCAGGCTCTGATGCCAGACAAACATAAGACTGAATATCGCGCCGGCCGACCCCGCGCCGACGATGCCCCACGCTCCCTGCGGACTGTGGAGAAGACCGAATACCACACTGAAGACTATGATCAACCAGGCCGTCGGCAGCAGGGGCGATAGCCCGCCGATCAGCAGGCTGCGAAACAGGACCTCCTCGAACAGTACGCTCAATAGCAGGGCGAAGGGCAGCAAGCCCGCCTCCCTCCGGCTGCGAGGGACAACAAGCGCCATAATCGAGCGGTAAAACCTGGTATCAGTATAGCGGGTTACAAACCGCCCCATCCCCGCAAATAGCAGAGCCAGTCCCAGGCCGGCCAGCGCGCCCGTCACTATCTGGGACCCGGCATCGGGAATCTGCCACCCCAGCGTCTCCGGCGACAGACCGCTGCCCCTGCCCAGCAGCAAGCAAATTACCAGAATGATACCCCGCAAAACGTTCTCAGCCGGGAGCAGCAGCAGGTTCACCTGCGGCTGCCAGTTGCGCAGTAGGCGCGCCGTTGTATACGAGCCGTAGCCCACTACCGCGGTGATGAGCAGAGTCAGCCCTGCAAATAGTGCATAGCGCCAGTCCATGAACTTAGTGTAGGTTAATGTTGGCGATGCATTCAAATGCAGGCATCACCAGGTCCGCATCCCGCGATCCCTGCCAGCCCGCCAAGGGGGCCAGGCCCAAATGCAGCTTCGTCCCTGAATTGACGGGGGACCGCAACCGTCTACCCCTTTGCCTGATGCGCGGGGTGCATCCCAATATTGGGGCGAACTTTCGTATCTCTCAGGAGGCACCTATGCAATTGTCGGTTCCCATTCCAGTTTCCGCCATAACAGGCGCCGTCTCTGACCACTGACTACTGACCCCTAACCCCTGTCCCCTGGCCCCTGCAGTTTTGGGCGGTCGGGCCTATT
>JAPPKT010000490.1 GCA_028819675.1 Caldilineaceae bacterium
GTCTCATGGTACGTCGCCTGGCACCCAATTGACCCTTTTCAAACAGCTTCTTAGGCCGCCTTCCGGTACCTGAGCCGCAGCGGCTCGCCGGATTCCTGCATGAAATACAGCAGCTTGTGCGCCTCCAGCAGGGTCACGAACGGGTCCAGCAGCGCGCGTGTATAGCGGTCCATCAGGCCGGCCAGCGCGGCCCGGCCCGCGGTCATCGTGGGCACATCCCTTGTTTGGCCGGTTCGCTCGTCTGACGGTCCGCCGCCCGGCTCGAACATAGCAACCTCGAGGTCGATGAAGTGATGGAATTGGATTGTGCGCAAGTGTACGGGTTTGCGGGTTTCGTCGTCAACTGACCGCCAGCTCGCGGGACTCTTGCGGCAGTTGCTCGGCCGCGGCGCGCACGTCCAGCTTGCCGGTGACCACGTGCGCGATCAGGCTGGATCGGTATTCGGTCATAAACTCGACTTGGCGGCGGGCGTTGTCAATGGCGGCACTTAGCTCTGACGTTTGGCTCTCTATTTTAGTCATGATTTCATTCTGCTCAGATCTAGAAGGAACGGCAATCGCAATGTTCATCAACCTTTCCTGTGTAAGCTTCGGTTGTGCAGCTCCAGAGATCCAAGGCGTATAATTCAATCCTTCCATCACAGCCGCCAGAAATTCAAGGTTGCCTCGCCTAGGCTTCAGAATGTGTGCGTGATTATTCACCCAGAACTTACCGCGCGCGATAATTGCCAGCGGCAAGTTTCTAAACACGAGATTTGCTCCATCCTCTGCGATGAGCAAAAGCTCGTCGTCAAAAAGATAGTGGTCGACTTTATCGATTACCCCAGACGCCCCATAGTAATCGTATCGACGCTCTTTCATTTCTCCTCTCTCGACAGCATTTAGAGGTACGCGACGATGATTCAAGGAGATAAACTCCGACTTTACACGAGATATTTCCCAATGCGCGGGCACATCCCCCAGCCAGTCAACGCCGGAGGGCTTGAGAGGAGCGCTGGGGTCAAGACCACGCGTTACGGCGCGCTGGATAGTGGCTTGGCGGGCCTCCTGCAGCAGCGTGATCAGCTTCTCCTTGGCCTCAATGTAGCGCTGGATGCCCCTGTCCACGTGGTCCAGGTAACGGGCGATAGAGCGCTGCTCGGTGAGCGACGGGAGGGCTATCCACAAATTCTTGAGTTCGTCGCCATATATATGCATGACAGTGATTCCTCGTCCCATAGTCGATTTCTGGGACTGGGACTGAGGACAGTCAATGGCGTAACCGGAGAACCTGGCGTCGACCTCTCTTTCAGGCCGGAACAGAATTACATCCCCGCCACAGCGAGCTGGCTGTTCAATCAGGTTTACAGCTGACTTACCTATCTCCTCTATAGTTTCACCTGAACCGGCGAATAGAATGTCTCCGTATCGTATGGACGTGTAATTCAGAGCATCTGTGTCAGTCACAAACGCGCGGCTGGCCCGAATGTGATACTTGTGAGACGTATACAAGTCCCCATATCGTATGCAAGGGACGCCTTCAGAGACTTCGTCCGCCTTAGTTCCTCCACTGCCTTTAGAGAATCTCCCGATGCGTCTAATTGCACAACCTCCCAATGCGCAGGCACGTCACCAAGCCACTCGACGTCAGACGACTTGTACGCTGGGTAGAGCGAGAGGTTTGCAATCATGGCTAACTCAACATGATAGATTGGTCTAGGACTTGTTGCCCAATACCGTCCTAACGGGCCTTAGGATTGAGCCGTAGTGAGCCAAATTCGAATCAGGTAACTTAGCTCAGACTCAGTACGCCAAAGGATCGGGTAAAGCTGATCATCTGTGAGTCCCGGCTCTAGCTCATGGACTCTGCCATACAATTTGTGAAGTCTTGTAGACATGGTGGCGCTTTGGTCCACAAAGTCGACCATCAGAGGACTGTTGATGTTTCGAGAGAGATATTTGATCTTGCCGCGGCGCGTAGGGCGACTGTTGCAATCTAAATCGCCATTTTCGCCGTGTTCGGCAATCCACTCTAACACTGGCTCCTTGGGTGCTACTACTCGAACGACGTTGTTCCATAACTCCCTAAGTGAAACCAGCGCGTGTCTTTTGCGGTCGGGATTGTTGTCGTACAGAGCCTCTTTGGCGCCTAAGTAGAGTGTCACAAGCTTCGGATGCACAGACTCCAACAACTCAACAATGTCGAGGTTGTCAACGTACTCCGCAGAAACAAAGGCGAGTTCTTCGTCTAAATCCTCATCTTCGTCCAATTCCTCATCTAAACCCTCATCCGCAAGTTCCAGTGACCTCAACGCGTGACCCGCAGTGTAAAGATTATGAGTCGCCCCGGGCAACACGAACGAAGGCATCTGAACAAGCCTGGATAGGTCCGGGATAGACTCCATTAGTGCGCGATAAGAAGCTGTTGTATCGAATAGGGACCGCTCTACTGCTGCGATAGTCGGAGGCGGGAAGTCAAAGTTTATCTTAAGGAAATCAAAATCAATTGTCGCCAGGACATTCTCAGTCGCCGCCATCTGCAATGAGTTTTCCCTCAGTGTGAATATGGCAACAGCATCCAGTCGAGCAGAAAGGTTAGTCAGACATCCTACCTGTTCGCGCCATGACTCATGTACCATGTCGCCAATTGCCATGGATACACTTGACTTTTCGAGTACGTCATAAATGTAATTGGATGCAGCAAAAATGTCCTTTAACGGCGCAAAGGGTTCCATTGGAGGTGGTAAAAGAGCCTCCCTCATTTTGATGTGATTTAGTCTGAGCTGATCAATCACATTGTTCGCTTGAAAGAACGCATCCAAGCCGGGAGGCTGGATGAGCTTCTTAAGGTCCACCACATGCTGATTCATACCGGCAAAAGCTCTCGCCGCGGCACTATTGTCGCCAAGGTTCTGCTTTTTTCTAGGAGCAGCCATGAATCGATCCTTTGTCTTTCTTATACATCGGTGATATGCGAGACTCGAATTACCGCAAAAGAAAAATGAATTGCGCGATATACGTCACAGCGACAGAATCCCGAACGAAAGCGTTTCACATCCCACCCATAATCTCCCCCAACAACCCCTCCGACTCCCGCTCCACCGCCCGAATGTCTGCCCGGATCGCCTCCGCCGCTCGCAGTGGCTGCAGCCGCTGCGGGGGACGCCGATTGCGCAGCCCGCCTAATCACCGTCCGGATAGACGACGTTTCCTAGCCGCCACACCTCCCAATGCGCCGACACCTCCCCAGCCAGTCGACGCCGGCGGCTTGCATACGGGGTAAGGTGGGAGAATCACTGCGATATCCAATGCGCACCCCTCTCTCACATATAGAACGTCTTCTGAAAGTCAATCAGGCCCGCAAGATCATCAAGCCTGCTCCTTCCATTCCCCCATCGAGCGGTGGACCACACAGCGTCGTCCGATTGAATCCTGTTTAACAACCATTCGGCCCTTCGCTTATCCGCTGATTGCGTCTTCGTGGAAAGCAAATCGGGACGAGTCAAATCCTGATCCTGCACCTTGAGCTTCAACTGTTCAATTGCAGACGAACCCCCGTCGACGTCGGGAATCGGTCCTTCCACAGCGTACAGATATGCTTCCGCGACATGAAGCCAACCATCCAGCTGACGGTCGCCGGTCAAAGACGTGCTCAATCCGTCCACATAGTTCAAAACTTCGCTGGCGCGTCGTTCTCCCAGCATGAATCGGCGATACAAAGAAGGTTCCTTGAGCTTGAGAGGGATGAGAAACGCAAGCAGATCGGGATACATTGTCTCCTTTTCCAAAAGCGTTGTCGCGATCAAGGCGATTAATCTGACGCAATGGTCTATCTCTCTGAGAGAAAGGTTCAGGCGAACGCAAAGGCTCGGAAACCCCTGAGACAATCTGCGGTACTCCGCAGAGTGCCCCCTGTAATTCGCGCTCTCGTCCATCGAGAGGAAGTGCTCTTCCAGCTTGTACCGATCCATCAAGCTTATGCAGAACGGAACGGCATTCGCGTCGGGAAGCGAAAACCCGATGTCGAAAAAGCGGTTCAAATAGAGATCGGCGTCGATCTCGCCGTAGACCGATTGCAGCGATTTGCAGAGCTCCGCCCGGTTCACGCCGAAAACGAAGACCAAACCGGGCACATCGAAGATGTGCTTGACCCGCTCCAGCAGCTCAATGGCAAAGGTCGGCCTGCAGCGGTCGAGCTCGTCGATGATAAAGACCAATGGGCGCCCCGTTTCCTCTGCGACCGCGGCAGACAACTGCGTCAGTTTCTTCTTCAGGCGATCCTTGGTCTTCCTCTGGTCCGCATATTCCTGGAGCAGGTCTCTGCTATCCAGCTTGCTCAAGTCAACGCTGAGGTCAAGCCCCGTCAGTTTTGAAAACACGGCGACAAGATTCTGCTTGATCAACTGAACGGCTATCTGCCCCGCTTGCTCGGCCGACTCTTTGAACTTGCCCTCCTTGAACTGCTCGGACATCTGGCCGATGATGGACAGCAGCGGATCGTCGCAGAAATCGTCCTCCCACGCATTGTAGTAAATGGCGCGGAAACGATCCTTTTCCAGGCCCTTCTGCCAGCGTTTGAGCAGGAAGGTCTTGCCGGTGCCCCATTGCCCGTTGATGCTGATGATAAAAGACTCTCGTTGATTACGAACAAGATTCGTCAGTCTTTCGGCAGTCCGCTCGCGGCCGAGCTTGTCATCGTGCCATGGCTGTTCGGACAAAATATCCGGTTCACGGAGTTTCAGTTGCAAAGAGTCTTGCGCAACATCCGCATTCAAACCCTCTTCTGTCATTGAATTCTCCAATCGATGTTTTCCGTTTATGTCTCCTTCACGTCCCGCCCACAATCTCCCCCAACAACCCCTTCGACTCCCGCTCCAGCGCCCGAATGTCCGCCTAGAGCGCCTCCGGCGCGCGCTGCGGCTGGGGTTGTAGAAGTGGTGCATGAAGCTGATTTCGTAGCCAGCCTTAATGCTGTCCCAATTGACGATGTTTCGTAGACGCCGCACCTCCCAATGCGTAGATACATCGCTGAGTCATTTGACGTCCGGAAGACTTGTGATCTTGACAAGATTCAGAAGGGTATATCCTCTTCCCCTTCATTAACAGATGCTGTGTTATCTGAATTGCTGCCATTCTCCATACTCACATGCTCCGTTTCCATCTCACTATTCTGCACTTTCCCTTGCCAATCTTCTGCGATAGCATCCCAGTTAACCTCTCGTGGTTCTTCTCCTGTCCATACTTTCCAGAATTCGGGGTCGTCTGAGCGTGGCTGTTGCTTTTCGGGCAGGTCATTCATTTTTACAAGCACTGGTAGTTCCGCGGCCCAGCCGAGTAGAATCGCCCTCTGTGAAGGCAGCGAAGGTAGTTCGCGCAGTAACCCTCTAAGGTTGTCCGGCACGAGGCGGTGGACGATCTCTTGGTCGCGGTCGTTGCTGATCCGGTGGAGGAGAAATGTATTGCACTGAGACAGAACCGTTGGAGAAAGTTCAGACGGTCGTTGGGATGACAAGACCAAGCCAAGTCCGAACTTGCGCCCTTCACGAGCAATTCGCTCAAATGCCTGGCAGCATACTGTTGCTGCATCCTGGTACTCGGCATCGTCCTTGTAGCGTTTGATGAAAGTGTGTGCTTCTTCCATCACTAGTACGGTGGGGAGGGCGACGCGTTTCAGTTTGACGTATCGTTGATGTGCTTCAAAAATCATGCGGGCGATCACTGCGGTGATGATATGTACAACCTCGGACGGTACCAGGGACAGGTCGATCACCGACACACAGAAATTCTCGGCGTTGTCACTTCCGATGTATTCATTCAACCACTGTTCCAAAGAAATTTCGTCTGTGCTGTCCATAATGGGCTTCAATCGAGTATCTGTGAGCAAGGCGCGAATTCGCACGAGTAGCGTTTCTACATACTCAGACACATTAAGCATCTCCGCTGCTGCCTCGACACCCCGAAGGAGCGATGTTCCCTGGAAGGGGAGAGGCGCATCAACATCAGACGGAATAATGTCAGTTGGCGTGCCACCAAGAGCAGAGTGAGCGGCGCTCGCTGCCGAAAGTAGGTCCTGAACTTCCTGACGAGTGAAGTTATAGTCAATAAATCCTGGTCCACTGCGCGACCAAGAAAGTTCATCAATTGTGTCGATGAATCTTTGCAGCGTAGCCTGCTGGTCTCCTTCCAAGGCCTCTAAGTCAGGTTCCAGGCCGGATTTCCACTTCACGATTTTCTCTAAGAACGATTTTGATTTCGAATACCCTGCCCAAGGATCGCCTTTACCCTGGTCGATACGGATGATTGCCACGAGCGTACGGAGAAAGCGGCGCAATGCGTGGCTGGCATCCTCTGGTGGCTCTGTATGGCCGTCACGTACGAAGCGAAGAGCATGCATAAGCGTCGGCCGCTGTGTTTTTGTGCTCGCCTGTGTGAAGGAGCACCACTCGGCGCTGTTCCAGAACCAAAGCGGCACTTTTAGGGCGTCTTTGGCGCAGGCGGCGTCTACTTTGAATACCCTCGCCTGTACAGTGTCATCTTCGCCAAAGGCCCGTGAGTACTCTCCGTTAGGGTCCAAAACAACGAATCGGGCATTGGGACTGCGGGAGCAGCGCTCTCGCTGAGCCTGTTCAACGCTCCAGCGGATCAATCCGGCGACGGAACAGGATTTGCCGCTGCCCGTGTTTCCCAGTACAGCGAAATGGCGGCCGAACAAGCGATTTGGATCGACCCTCACCTCTGCGTTGCCGGCCAGAGGACTCGATCCGATTTTCACGTGCCCTTGTTCGCCATCGTTCTCGACAACTGACCGAAGTTGATTTTCTGTAGGTAGCAAGACTGCCACGCCGATTGATGGCAAAGCATCAGTGCCGCGCTGAAAGACGTATTGCCCGTCTGTAGTTCCTGCTCGTAGCGTCCCTAGGGGGTTAAGTCGCAATTTTCGACGCGAAAAGGGTAGATCTACCAGACCGGAGTTTTGCATCCCGCGGCTAACCAGAAGAGGCGATCGATCGATCGTTATCCATTCGACTTGGCCAACTAGAAAACTCTCATCAACAGGAACCAGAAGGTAATCGTTGACCCGGGGGAACGGTCGGGGTACTCCAGCATTGAGGGCAGTGGACTCGGGCGCTTCACCAATTAGGACTACTTCGATTTTATCCGGAGATACGAAATCCACGGTTCCAATCTGTAAACTTCCGGCCAGTTCAAAGGGAGTGCGACTCATTGTTCTACATCTCCCTCGTTCGCATTATCATTTTCGTTTGTGTTGTCTTCTTCCCTCTTTATACTCCATCGGGTCTGCAGTAAATCGGCCATGCGAATGGTTGTGAGGTCGATCGCAGGCTTCGGCATATAATGTTTCACCAGGGTCTTGAGGTCGGCGAGGTGGTCGCCTATCAATAGGGTGACCTGGGCATGTCTACCTAGTCTTTCATATGTCTCCATGATTCTGCCGAGAGGATCATCGTAGGAGATGACTACCAGGTGCGCCGATGGAATTGTCAGCATGTCTTCAATCACTCGGTTGATGTGCTCATCGCCAAAACCATAGCCATAACAGACCAGTGTGCTGTTCGGGCGACAGATCGCTGTGGCAAAGTCCCGGAACAGCTCGACATAGGGATAGGATGCCGTTTCTCGGTCCTTGGCTGCATTAGGGTAGATCATGAGTTGTAACGCATTCGCGCCATCTAGACCGGGAGAGACCAGATAGCGTTTTGTGTCTGTTGCCCCGAACGGAAGGCCAATACGTTGAATTTGTCCATCTCGGTCAATCCAGTCAACAGACCCATGCAGCTTCGTGAAACGCGCCACACCCTCCAGATAGCGCGGCTCGCCACGAATGCCGGGGGGATTGTAATGCAAATCGACATCGAGTCGCGATGCGCGAAATACTGGCGCCAACGTTCCAACAAACCGGTCAATCAGATGCAATCCCGCAACATCTGCGCCGGCTTCAATGTAGCGATCGTAGTTAGTCGTGAAGAGATGCAGACGTTCCCGCGTACCTGAGCGACTGGCGAAACTCATTAGAAAACTGACCAGGTATCTGAATGCCCTCTCGCGCTTTTCGGGCGATGCGGAGACTAGATTGCGTTCTCCCCCCAAAACGGAACCAGCGAACGACCCAAGAGCATTCGTCAGTCCCGACCGTAAGGCCTGCACCATTTCCTGCTCGGGGGCATCATCCAGTTTCGTAGATATGAGTATTTCCAGCCCCCGGAGCAATTCTGAGGCCGCACGGAACTCATCCTCAAAATTACCGCTTTGACGATTTGCGGCCTTTGCAAACCGCCTTGCTTCCACTTCAATCTCATCATTGAAAATATCTAGTCCTATAGGCTCCATTCCCCGGGGAGACCTACACGTTGCCATTCTGTGAACGGCATGAGTCAGACCCGAACCGGTCAGCAGCGATAAATGATCTGATTGGACAAGCGCGGTCAACCACGGCTCTATCCGAGGCCGGAGTGTTTCCGGCCCAAAGGGATCGCTGCCCGTTGCCCAAGTGCACTCTGTGTCGTCGATCAACAAGAAAGGCTTTTGAGATTCTGCCGACTCAGTGCCTCGTGCTAAGAAAACAGGAGCGTGGTCGTCACGAGTCTTGACAATCTGATAGCCTTGTTCCGCTTCCATTTGTGGCCCCCTCCAAGGGTCTTCCCCTGCCCCTTCTGTTTTCTTCTCTTATGTCAGAATAACAAGCCGCCATCTCTCTGCCTGCCGCGTCGCGTCTGACTTTCGTCATCGCCCCCTAGGGCTTGATATCGTCAAACGTTCGCCCCTGGGTCGCACGATCAACGTATCATGCTATCATTCTCTGCAACAGATTCCAAAAAATTCTGCATTCATTTGGAAACGAAGTGCTCTTGGTCACTGCAAAGTCCACTCCACGCTGCCCTTTCTTCCCGCGCGCAAAGTCCGCCGCCAGATTCGCCGCGCTGCATGGGGGTCAACCGCTATAAAACTTATTTGACGAGTGGGGTACCCTACTGAAATCTAAACCGTGAAACCTCAACAGCGCGGGGTCTTTGTCACTAAGGGACGGCTACCGCTCGCCTTCAAGCCAGTTCAGGCTCTGAATCCAGCAGCCGCAGGACGACTTCGATCAACTCCGTCACCTTCTCGTCGCTGAACCCGTTGACATCAAAACCGTGG
>JAPPKT010000567.1 GCA_028819675.1 Caldilineaceae bacterium
TCCCCGCAGGAGACGACGCATCCTTCGGCGCGCACCTGCGCAACAAACTGACGGAAGGCGTCTACAAAGCTGGACGGCGTCGGATAGCAGTCGGGGTGGTCCCACTCCACATTGGTCACGACCGCCGCCATCGGCGTCAACCCATGGAACATGCGGTCATACTCGTCGGCTTCGATCACGAAGGCGCGGGCGGTGCCGGCGTGGGCGTTGCCGAATCCGGGCAGGTCGGCGCCGATGATATAGCCGGCGTCACAGCCGCTGTCATGCAGCGTCTGCACGATCATGGAGGTGGTCGTGCTCTTCCCATGCGTGCCGGAGACAGCGATGACGTCGCGGCCGGCCAGCAGCGGCCGCAGAAAAGACTCTCTCTTGACGACCGGAATCCCCAGCCTCTGTGCGGTCTGGCGTTCGCGGTTGGTTTCATCGACGGCGCTGCTGATCAGGACCACGTCGGGGCGTTCCCGGTCGGGCGACTCGCTGAGCTCTGCGGCCGCGCCCTGGCGCCCGAAGATTGTCGCGCCGGCGGCAGCCAGCCGGCGTGTGCGCTCGCTCTCCTGGCGGTCGCTGCCGCTGACGTGTATACCCTGTTCCAGGAGAACGTGGGCGATGGGCGAGAGGCCAGCGCCGCCTATCCCGATCAGATGCACGCGCGGCCGCGTGTCGTCCCCGCCTTTCGCGGGCAGGGACGGGTCCAGCGCTTTTTGTAACCGCTTCTGCCAGCTGTCAACCGGCATCGCCGCCTCCATGGCTGCGCCGCCCTCCTGCCGGGGCGCGTGCAACTCTCATCCTTGTATCCTCATATTTGCACTCTCATCCGCGCACCCGCATCAGCAGCAGGATTGCGATGGGAATGACCCACGGCGTCGGTGACGGCATGATATTCTGGGGCAGATAGCGCACCAACTCAGTAGCGATCGGCGACAGGTCCGGATTAATCCATCCCAGGTTAGCGAGGGGGTATCCGTAGATGTGCTGGTAATACCAGAGGCTGCCACTGATCAGGTAGCCGTTGATTGCGCCGACCAGGCAGCTGAGTATGGCGCCCTGGGGCATCGGCCACTGCTGACCGCTGAAAGTAATGACCCGTCCGGCATAGCCGGCAAAGATGATAACGACAAAGGTGACCAGGTAGAAGTTGCTTAGAAACAACTGCTGGGCGCCGACATCCTCAGCCGAGAATACCATGCGCCATACACTGTCCAGGATCGGATTGAGACGATCCTGGACGTAGAGCAGCAGAAAGATGGCGACGATAATGATCATGGACCTGCCCAGTTCGCGCGCATAACCCTGGGCAAGGCCAATCATTGTAATGATGCCGGCGATAGACCCAAAGTAAACTTCGATCAGACCCATAACGGTTCAGTAATCAGACGTGTTGCCCGGATGGCGGTTTGCCGCAGCATGGCCCGGTTTGCGCTCGATCAGGTCTGGCCGCCGCGGCGCAGGGTGCTGATCACCGCCACGAGCAGCACCGTCAACGCAATCGCGGCCAGGATGGGCTGTTGCGGCCCCAATGCCACCCAGAGATCGCCAAACCCGGAATGCATCATGTCGGTCACGCTTTGCAGAAGGCCCTCCATCCCCGTGCCGGGGGAGGAAACCGACGTAACCCCGACCTCCGGGATGAAGGCCATCAGCCGCGGCGCAAAAGTAGGGATGTAGAACAGTCCGTTGCCAACGCCGAGCATGGCCGCGAGCAGACCGGATGTACTCAGGCTGTCAGGGATCGCCTTATTGGTCAGCAGGTAGGTTAAGAGCAGCAGCCCCGACCAGACGAGAAATGATACGGTCGGCTGGTCTGCATCGGAGAGCCAGTCCGAGGGGCCGAGCGTGTAGACCGGTTCGCCATTTCCCCCCGCGCTCCCTGGACCCAGCGAGGCCAGGAACTTTGCACCCACAGCGACGATACCGAACACGATTCCCAACACCTGCCTGACGATTTCCAGGGCCAGGCCCTGGTTCTGTTGCAGCAGGAAGAAACCCCCGACCGAGACAACGAGCACCAACAGTTCTCTGAACAGCCCCCGCCGGAAGCCGACCCAAGCAAATAGGAGGACGTAGAATACAAATGCAACTGTGCCTGGCGTAGATTCACTCATTTTTATGCTTTCATCCTATTAGGTAGGGCGTCCTTTGGGTCTGCCCCGTCTGCTTTGCAGTCACTCTTCATCGTCGCAGTCCACAGCCCCGGCGGCCGGTGAACCGTGCTAGCCATGGGCTACGAGCCGCTGAAGTTCACGCACGATATTGTCTGCGGCCTGCGGCCGGGCCAGGGCGCCGACCGCCGCGCCCATGGCGTGCCGTCTACTTTGATCGGCCAGCAGCGCCGCGAGGGTCGATTCCAGGTTTTGCGCCAACTGTCCGTCCTCGATGATGATCGTGCCGCCGGATTCGGCCAGCTTCTGTGCATTGGGGCGCTGGTGGGAGCCGGCGCCGGGCAGAGGCGCGAGTACGGACGGGAGGCGCGCCAGCGGAAACTCGGCCAGCACGCTGGCCCCGGCCCGGGCGACCGCCAGGTCCGCGCTGGCAAGCGCCCAGGCCATCTCCTCGTGCAGATAGGCGACGGGATGATAGCGGTAGGCCAGTGGGCTATCCCACAGCGCCGGCCCTTCCTGTTCCAGCAGGGGCCAGTCGCGCGTCCCGATGACGTGCAGAATCTGGCAGGCGGGTAACAGGGCTGGCGCGGCCTGCCAAACGGCCCGGTTGATGGTGCGCGCGCCCTGGCTGCCGCCGAAGACGAGCAGCAGAGGCAGTCGATCCTCCAGCTCCAATCCCAGTTTCCGGGTCAGCTTCTGCCGGGCCGCCTGTCTGTCCACGAGCGCGTTGAGCAGTCCGGCGCGCACAGGGTAACCGGTGACCACCGCCTTCTGGCCGAAGAAGCCGGCCACCTCGGGGAAGCTGACTGCGACCCGCTGCGCCATGCGGCTGAGCCAGCGCACCGCCAGACCGGGGGTCATGTCCGGCAGATAGATCATGACCGGCACCGAGCGCATTCGACAGGCTATGGCGACCGGCGCCATGACATAGCCGCCGGTGGCAAAACATGCCTGCGGCCGGAAATCTTCGAGAATCTGCAGAGACTGGCTGATGCCCGCCAGCACTTTGGCCAGATTACGTGAGGCCATGAATGGATTGCGTCCTCGCAGCGCGCCGCTTTGAATGTCGTGGAAGGGGATGCCAGCGTCCTGCACGAGAGGGTGCTCGATGCCGGTCCGGCTCCCCAGCCACAGCAGGGCAGGGTTACCCTGAGCGGTCGCGGCGGTCAGAGCGTTGATTCGCAGTTGTTCGACGACGGCGAGAGCCGGATATACGTGTCCCCCGGTTCCACCACCCGAAATTAGAAGGCGCATGGGCTGTCTGCCCTGAGGGGCCAGAGGATGCCCCTGATTTTTTTGAGCCAAAAACACTGGTCAGCCCCCCGCGAATGCGGTCACCCGCCGAGGGGTGACGGCGTCCGCCGTCTTCGCCGCGACGGGACGCGGGGGGCGGAGGCTGACCGCGGTAGCGGCTGATATTCAACAGGATGCCGGCAGCGCCCATTGACGTGACAAGAGAGCTGCCGCCAAAGCTGACGAACGGCAGTGTTACGCCGGTGGGCGGGGCTACGGCCACCGCGACCGCGATGTGAATAATGGCCTGCAGGATAATGAGGGCGGTGATGCCCACTGCCAGTAGAGAGCCGAAGATGTCGGCCGATTCACTGGCGATGCGCAGGCCGCGATAGACAAAGAGCGTGAAAAGCAGGATCACCAGCAGCGTGCCCAGCAACCCCATCTCCTCGCCGATGACCGCAAAGATATTGTCCGACCAGCTCAGGGGCAGATTACCGGGCAGCTTTTCGGTGCTGTTGCCCAGCCCCACGCCAAGCGGGCCCCCTTTGACGATGGCCTGGCTGGCCTCGCGGATCTGCCATTCGGAGCTGTTCAAGGGAGATTGGATCGACTCGAGCAGTGCGCTGACGCGGCGGCTGGCATAGCTGTTGCGGGTGATCACCAGCCAGAAGGTGACAGCGGCCACAAAACCGCCCAGGATAAGCTGCTTCAACTCGGCACCGGCGAGGAAGAAGATGATCAGCGCGGTGACAACGATCAGAATCGTTGTGCTGATGTCCGGCTGCACCACGATCAGGCTCGTCACGATCCCCATGAGCACGCCGAAGGGGATCAGCCCATAGTTGATATCTTTGATTCGATCGCCCTTGCTGGCCAGCCAGGTGCTGATGTAGATGAGCACGATCACTTTCACCGGTTCACTCGGCTGAACGCGGCCGCCGGGGAAGGCGCGGGTGGCGCCGAAACGGCTTTCGCCCAGAAAGATGAGCGCAATGAGGGATATCAGCCCTACGGCCATCAGTGGTACGCTCCACCGCTCCCAGATGCGGTAGGGGACGATCGCGGCGCCGACCAGCGCCACCAGACCGACCCCCAACCAGCGGAGCTGCAGCAGCACGTAATAGAAGGGGGATACCTGGTTTTCCAGCGCCCAGGGATAACTGGCGCTGAAGACCATGACAGACCCGAACAGGATCAGGCAGGTCAGGACGGTGGCCAGAGCCCAATCGAAGTTGGGCCCTAATCTACCGATCTGTTTGGCTGGGCTGACCTGTAGCGCCATTGTCATTCCTTTAACTTCCACGGCAACGTGCAGAAACCGGTGGGTTCGCTGCAGGAGGCCGGCAAAGTGCGGTTACTTCTAGCCACTTGCGACCAGGTTGCGGAAATGGTCCCCGCGCTGTTCGAAGTTTTTGTAGGCGTCGTAACTGGTGCCGCCCGGGGAGAAGAGCACCACCGTACCCGGCGTCGCCGTCTGCTTGGCCAGGACGACGGCCTCGTCGAGACGCTGGACAACCGCACAGCAGGGGGCGGAGATCCGCCGGAACGAGGCCCGTTCCCTTACCTTGTCGGCGATCATCGACCCCGCTTCTCCGAACCCGATCAGACACTGGACCCGGTCCAGCACTTCGTCGGCGAAGGTATCCCAGGGCAGGTTCTTGTCTTTGCCCCCGGCCAGGAGGATGAGCGTCTGCGCGCCCGGGGGGAAGACCTGGAGCCCGGCGACGGCCCGCTCGGGCGCGGTCGCGATGCTGTCATTGATCCAGACGACGTTGCCCGTGGGCCGCATCTCCTCCAGCCTGTGCGGTACGCCGGCAAAGGAGCGGGCAACGCGCCCCATCGCCTGTTCGGATGCGCCGGCCGCGCCGCTGACGGCGGCCGCGGCCAGCAGGTTGGAGATATTGTGCTCGCCGCGCAGCCGTACTTCGGGACGGCGGCAGAATGGGCGGCCTTCGAAAAGCAGGTCTTCGGTCGTTTCGGATGCCCAGGCGCCTGCGGCGGGCCGCGGCCGGGTCTCGGAACTGTGCAGCGATGTGCGCTGGACCCGGCTGGCGGAGGTCGAAAAGGGTATGATCCGTCGGCTTTTGCCTAGGACGGAACGGCATTGCGCCAGGAGGGAGTCCAGTTCCCATTCGGTCGGGACCGGCCCAGCGACATCATCCCAACCGGCCATACGGCTGGCGACCGGATCATCGACGTTAAGGACCACTACGCTGGCCTGCTTCAGATGACGCAGGAGGTTGGACTTCGCCAGGACATAGTCGGCCATCGATGGATGCCGGTCCAGATGATTGGGCGTTATATTGAGAATAGCGGCCACGTCCGGGCCGAGCTGGTCGAGCGATCCATAAGCGACTTTCGGGTCGAACAGCTCAAGCTGAAAGCTGCTCAACTCCAGCACCATCATGTCATCTTCCCGGATCTCGCCGAGGCGGTCCAGCAGCGGCCTGCCGATGTTGCCGCCGACATGGACGGTACGGGCGTCCTCAACGGTCGCTTGCAACATTTCGCCGACGAGCGTAGTCGTTGTTGTCTTGCCGCTGCTGCCGGTGATGGCGATGACAGCGCAGGGGGCCAGCTGCATCGTGAGCAGGCTGTCATTGCTCAGAGGGATGCCGCGTCGAATGGCATCCTGCACCAGCGGCGCCTGCAGCCGCACGCCGCCGCTGAGGCAGAGCAGATCGCAGTCATCCAGCAGGTTGGCAGGATGACCGCCCAGGGCAAGCGCTACCGGCAGATCACCCAACTGCTCCAGCTCTTCGGCCAGCTCTTGCTCGGGCGAGACATCGCTGATGGTTACGTCTGCGCCTGCCGCGACGAAGAAGCGGGCCAGAGCCAGTCCTTGGCGGCCCATCCCCAAGATAACGACATTGCGTTTTTCAAAGTTGAACTCTTCGGCGTTGGCAATCATGGTATCGTTCTCCTTCCGGCAGCCGGTTTCCGGTCAACGCTCTGTCCCCCAGCAGTTACGAGGGACTTAAGACCGGCCGCCAGGGATCGAAGCGCCGCCGGCATGAAACGGATACAGACGGCAGTCACCCGTTCCACAGCGCCAGGGCCACCCCCAACATTCCACTCAGCACACCGACGATCCAGAATCTCTCTTTGACCTGTGTTTCACTCCACCCCAGCAACTCAAAGTGATGATGGATCGGAGTCATCTTGAACAGGCGGACATCCTGGCCCAGGTAGCGGCGGCTAAGTTTTGCCGACGCCACCTGCAACAGTACGGAAACGGTTTCGGCGACAAAGACGAACCCAACCACCGGCAGCAACAGCCATTGACCGGTCATCAGCGCGACCAGTGCCAGCGTTGCGCCTAACGCGAGGCTGCCGGTGTCACCCATGAATACCTGTGCCGGGTGGGCATTGAACCAGAGAAATGCAAACAGAGCTCCCACCATCGTGAAACAGAAAGCCGCCAGATAGGTCTGCCCCTGCAGGAAGGCAATCAGCCCGTAGCTGGCAAACGCAATGCCGCTGATGCTTCCTGCCAGGCTGTCCAGTCCATCGGTCAGATTTACGGCGTTACTGAAACCGATGATGAGCAGAATTCCCACCGGGATGAACAGCCAGCCTATCGAAACCCACTGCGGAATGCCGGGCACGCCCACATAGTAGAGATCGGGCGGCCCGTAATAGAGAATGCCGACGATAATCGCTGCGAATATGAACTGAAACCCGCTCTTCATCCGCGCCGACATCCCCTTTCCCCTGCCGCGGAGTCCGAGCCAGTCATCGACGGCGCCCAGTGTCGCGTGCGCCGCCAGGCAGAAAAAGAGCAGCAGTGTACTCTTGCCGATCAGGGTAAAGCCGAGCAGAGCCGCCAGATTGAGCGCCCCGGTTATGAGCAGGACCGGCACCACAAATAGCAGTCCCCCCATCGTCGGCGTGCCGGTCTTCTCCTGGTGCGAATCCGGTCCTTCCATGCGCACCTGTTTGCCGATTCGGTAGTGCTTCAAAAGAGTGATCAGCGGCTGTCCCCAAATCACGGCGATAAAGAAGCTGAGTGTCCCGAGCACCAGCGGAAATTCCATCTATGCGCCCCTTAGCCTTCGAGGAGGCCGCCGCCCCCTTTGTCGGACACTAGGCGGCGGGCCCGGTCTGTGGCTGCGGCGGATGCCGGCTGTTGTGTGATCTCGGGCACAATTCGTTCCATTCCCACTGCCCGGCTGCCTTTGACGAGCAGCAGATCCTGCGGTTGTGCCATCGCCTGCAGAATCCGTACGGCCGTTTCAAAATCCTCGGTTTCATGCACGGCTTGGGAAGGCAGGCCTGCTTTGCGGGCCTCGTCGGCAATGATACGGCCGAGGGCGCCGACCGTAACGAGTAGATCGGTTACGCCGGCGGCATGGACGCCGACCTGTTTGTGTCCTTCGTTCGTGAAGGTGCCCAACTCCCTCATATCGCCGAGAATCGCGATGCGACGGCCGCCGCGGTGTTGTGGCAACTGCTGCTGTTTACGATGCTGCCCGTTGCTGGATTGCGGCGTTCGTTTCGCTGCTTCCGACCGTATTTGCGGCCGGTTGGCTGCGGGGGCGCAGTCCTGGCCGGTTTGACGGCGGGTGAACAGGTCGTTCAGCAGATTGAGCGCGGCCACGGTGCTGACGGGGCTGGCGTTATATGTGTCGTCGATGACGGTGCTGCCGTTGATGCCCGGCAGCACAACGAGGCGCAGTTGACCCGGCGCCTGCTGCAGACCGGCGACGATCTCCTGCCAGGACAGGCCGCTGACGATGCCGACGGCGGCCGCGCCGAGGGCCGTATAGACCGAATGTGTACCCAGAAGGGGCACCTGCAGGCGCTGGCTGTGGATACGGCCGTTCTCCAGGCGACAGTGAAAACGGAAGCGGATGCCTTCCATGCCCAGGCTTTCGATTTCGTCGGCCCACAGGTCCGCTTCAGGGGTGAGGCCAAAGAAGAAAGGCCGGGCATCGGTGGCGGCCGCCATCGCGCGCACGCGGACGTCGTCATGGTTCAGGACGGCTACGCCTCCGTTCTGCGCGCTGGGTAGAGCCTCCAACAGTTCGGTTTTGGCCTGCGCGATCCGTTCTATCGTGCCCAGCCGCTCGAGATGGGTGGGGCCGACATTGGTCACAAGGCCGATATGGGGCCGCGCCAGGTTGCAGAGCAGGCGAATCTCGCCGAGGTCGTACATCCCCATCTCCAACACTGTCCGCTCGTAGCCGGTGTGCAGCCCGAGGAGAGCCAGCGGCAGCCCCTGTTCACTGTTGAGGTTGCCGGTGTTGTGGTGGGTTCGGAAGCGTTGCGCGAGGACCGATGCGGTCAACTCCTTTGTGCTGGTTTTGCCTACGCTGCCGGTGACGCCGACCACCCGCAGATCGGGGTGGGTGCGATGCAGCCGTTGAAAGAGGCCGGCCGCCTGTAAAGCCGCGCCGGCATCGGGGACGATGTAGGCGACGGCGCGGGCAGGGTCAAGGTGTTCTGCTTGCGCTTTCGCCTCTCTGCCGCCTTCTCGCTGGCGGCAGTCGATCAGCTGAGCGCCGGTTTCGTGCAGCTGGTCAAGGCCCCGCTCTTCGCAGATGATCACGCCGGCGCCGCCGGCGAGGGCCTGGCGGATAAATCTATGGCCGTCGGTGCGGGCGCCGCTGAAGGCGATGAAGAGTGCGCCTGCTTCGACATCGCGGCTGTCCAGTACCGCGCGGCTGATGGGCCGGAGCGCGAGCGTCTGCGGCGGGGCCGTCCCGGTCAACGCCTGCCAGAGCGTATGCTGGGTGATAGCGGTCTCAACTTTCGGTCGTTCTGCCACCGAATCAGAATCCTTTGAACAGAAGTAAC
>JAPPKT010000256.1 GCA_028819675.1 Caldilineaceae bacterium
GCCTCCCCATTCCCTCCAAAACTGTCCCGTAGGGGCAGGCCTTGTGCCTGCCCTCGCCCCTCCCACCCGCGCCGTCCCTCCCAATCCCCCTCCCCGCCCCCGCAAGGCCAGGCCTTGTGCCTGCCCACCCCGCCACTAGCGCCATCTCTCCCAATCCCCCTCCCTGCCCCCGTAGGGGCAGGCCTTGTGCCTGCCCAACCCGCCACCCGCGCCATCTCACCCAATCCCCTTCCCCGCCCCCGTAGGGGCAGGCCTTGTGCCTGCCCTCCGGTCGCCATCACCACGCCTCCCCATTCCCTCCAAAACTGCCCCCGTAGGGGCAGGCCTTGTGCCTGCCCTCCGGTCGCCATCACCACGCATCCCCATTCCCTCAAAACTGTTACCGTAGGGCCAGGCCTTGCGCCTGCCCTCTGCCCAAAGACACCCCCACCCACCATTGACAGTTCTTCCCCGCTTTAGTACCCTGCCATTACTTGAGATTGCCAAAAGATCTCCTTCTCTGTCCGCCACCGAGACTATCCGCGACAGACAAGTCACCCCGCGACCACATACCATTTCTCACCTGCTCAAGGACCGGCCCAACATGAAAAGTAGCGCACTCATTTGCACCGCCCAACAGGAATTCTCCCTGCAGGAATTCGATATCCCCGAACTCGCGTCGAACGACCTGCTGGTACGCTGTGCGTGGTCCGGTGTCAGCGTAGGAACCGAATTCGCAGTAATTCGCAACAAAATAGACTACGGACCCTACCCGATCTGCACCGGTTACCAGGCCGTGGGCTACGTGGAGGAAACCGGCTCAAACGTAGAGAAATTCGCACCAGGCGACAAGGTATACTACCGCCGCAACTACATTCCAATGACCCTGAACGGTCAGCCGCTAACAGTCTGCTCAGGCACCCACGCGTCCTACGCGCTCATGCCCGAAGACGCCGAAGTTGAACATCTGCCCAAAGACATGGATGACGCAACCGCCGCCCTCTTCGTCATGCCTTCGGTGGGCTACAATGCCGTCGACATGGCCGGCGTCCAGATGGGCGACGTAGTCGCCTTCCATGCCGTAGGACTTATCGGGCTGGGCGCCCTGGCCGCGGCGCGACTGCGCGGTGCCGTCACCATCGCCATCGATCTCAACCCCCAGCGGCTGCAAATGGCCGTAGAGATGGGCGCCGAATACACCATCAACGCAAGCGGCATGACCTCGGACGAGCTGACGGAACGCGTCCACGCAATCCAGCCTGGCGGCGCTGATGTCGTCTTTGAAGGAAGCGGCGTCCCCTCCTGTCTAGATCTGGCCTTTCCTCTCGCCCGCCTGCG
This sequence comes from Caldilineaceae bacterium, assembly GCA_028819675.1. The sequence continues at coordinate 1,318 of JAPPKT010000256.1, forward strand.
CGGGAAGTTTGTATTCCTCGGCCACTATGGAAAGGAGCCCGTCTCCTTCAACTATCTCGTGCCTCACGGCAAACAGCTGACTGCCTTCTTTCCTTGTAACGACGGCCTGGCCACCTGTCGCGCCGCCGTCCTGCGCAACATCGCCACCGGCGCAATCCCCTGGGAGAAGACGATCACCCATCGAGTGGCCGCGTCAGAGTCACCGGACCTGTACGCAAAGATAAACCGCGAAGAGCTGCCCGACCTCTTCGGCGCCGTGATTCGTTGGGGATGAGTTCGCACCTGGCAACGAGAAAAGCCAACGGCCATCTCACACTTTGAGGAGACAAACTGGGGAACGATGAGCAAAATACTGATTACAGGTACGAGCGGCTTCATCGGCAATGCACTGGCAAGCGAGATTGCAGCCAGTTCAGACCATCAGGCGATCTGCCTTTCCCGTAGTCCCACTGACGTGCCCGCCGCCGCGACCATCCAGGCAGACTTCTCGGACCCGGACCAGCTGAGAAATCTCGACCCCCACGAAGGAATCGAAGTCCTGGTTCACCTCGCCGCCGTGGTCGGAGGCTGCGCCGAGGAGGACGGCCTGCGCGTCAATGTCGCCGGCACCCATCACCTGCTGCGCTATCTCATCCGCAGAGGCTGCAAAAAGTTCGTCCTCGCCAGTTCTATCGCCGCCGTCGGCATGCAGTCGGTGAAATTCCGCCCGCTGCAGCTTCCCATGCCCGACGAACACCCATGTTTCGACCGCGACGGCTACGGCTTCTCCAAGTACATGATGGAGGAAGTAACGCGTTACCTGTCCCGGCAGAACGATGCTCTCGACTTCATAAACCTTAGGTTGGCCAGCATCGCCCCCGATGATCGTCAACTGACGCCGGCTGAGCCCGGTGAGGTGCCTCTTTGGGCAATGGGAAGAATCTCCGTCATGTTCCTTAGCGATACGGTCCGCTGTCTGATCGCTGCCATCGAGGCCCCGCACAAGCCCGGCGTCCGTATCCTCAATGCCGTCGGTGCCCAGGCCTGCACCGCGGTTCCCATTCCAGAACTGCTGCGCTCCTGGTTCGGCGACGACGCCGGCGCGATCGACTTCTCCCACTATGAGCAGCCCGGTCGCGAAAGGGATCCCGTCTACGACATAACCAGAATTCGGGAAGAGCTCGGATTTGTCCCGCAGATGCCAATTCTGGGAGATTGACAGCCAATGAAGATTTCACGAGTTCAAACCGACCACTATCGGATTCCCTTACCTGTTGTCCTCTCGGACTCTACCCACGGCGACATATCCCATTTCGGGCTGATCGTGTCCCGTATCGAGACCGCAGATGGCCAGGAAGGCATGGGCTATACCTACTGCGTGGGCGACATCGGCGGTTCCGCTATACTCGCCATGGTCCGCGACGATCTGGCGCCCATCCTGATCGGTGAAGAGGCAGACCGAATTGAACGCCTGTGGGAAAAGATGTGGTGGCACATTCACTTTGTAGGCAGGGGAGGAGCGGCCTCATTTGCCTTAGCCGCCCTCGACATCGCCCTGTGGGATCTGCGCGGCAAAGCCAACGGCGAACCCTGGTGGCGTCTATTTGGAGGACACGATCCCCGCGTTCCGGTCTACGCCGGCGGCATCGATCTGCAATTCTCGCTGGACGCCCTCCTGGAACAAGCGGACGGCTTCCAGGCGCAGGGCTTCCGCGCCATCAAGATGAAAGTCGGCCGCGACCAGCTCTCCGAAGACATCGAGCGCGTCGCCGCCATGCGCAGCCACCTCGGAGCCGACTTCCCTTTGATGGCCGACGCCAATATGCGCTGGCGCGTCGACGAGGCCATTCGCGCCGCCCGCGGCATGGCAGACTACAATCTCTTCTGGCTGGAGGAACCTACAATCCCCGACGACGTCGCAGGACACGCCCGTATCGCCCGCGAAGGCGGTCTTCCCATCGCAACAGGAGAAAACTTCCACACCGTCTACGAATTCCAGCAGATGATCGCCTACGGAGCCATCGCCTTTCCCGAACCCGACGTCGCCACTTTGGGCGGCGTGACCCCATGGCTGAAAGTCGCCCACCTCGCCGAGACCTGCAACCTCCCTATCACCACCCACGGCGTCCACGATCTTCAGGTCCATCTCCTGGCCGCCATTCCCAACAGCTCCTACCTGGAGGCGCACGGCTTCGGCCTGGAGCGCTTCATCCGCCATCCACTGCAGATCGAGGAAGGCGCGGCCATCGCACCCGATAGACCCGGACACGGCGTCGAACTCGACTGGGCCGCGCTCGCAGAGCACAAAGTCTGAACGGAGAAACTGATAGGATGGAAAAGTCACTGAAGGGAAAGACAGTAGCGGTCCTTACCGCGCATGAGTTCGAGGACATCGAAGTAATGTACACCGTGCTGCAGCTCAGCCAGGCCGGCGCAGATGTCGTCGTTGGCACTCTGCCCCAGTCCGCCCTCGGCCACTTCCACGGGCGACCCGCCTGGCCGGAGAAACCAATCACCGGCAGGTTCGGGCACACTATTCCCTTCGACGTACTTGCCGTTGGCAACCGTTACTCCGTCCAAAGCATCTGGGAGATGGACCCCGAAGAGTTCGACGCCGCCGTGTTTCCCGGCGGACTCGCCCCCGATTTCCTTCGCATAGACGACAAAACGCTGGAGTTCGCCGCCGCCATCCACCGTTCCGAAAAAGTCCTGGCCGCCATCTGTCACGGCCCGCAGGTCCTCATCTCGCTCGACCGCCAGAAGGGGACCGACAGCGTCGCCGGCCGCAACGTCACCGCCTACTGCGCGGTCACAGACGATCTACTCAACGCCGGGGCCGTCTACCACGACGTGCCCGCCCTGATCGACGGAAACGTGGTCACAGGCCGCGTACCCGACGACCTGCCTGAATTCTGCGATGCCATCATCGAAGCCCTGTCGCCATCCTGATTCAAATCACCGCCCGCCCAATGCAACCCGGAAACGCCCTACCCTACCGCATCCCCCCCGTAGGGGCACCCCTTGTGGGTGCCCAGGCCCGCAAATCGGCAACGTGCCAACCAACCCAACCCCCCGTAGGGGCACCCCTTGTAGGTGCCCTCGTGAATCGACAACAACCCACAGAAACTGGAGAAACTATGGACTTCTCAGAAGTCAAAGCAATGACCTTCGACGTCTTCGGCACCGTCGTCGACTGGCGCGGCTCCATCATTCGCGAAGGCGAAGACGTCTGGACGGCAAAAGGCGTGGACGTCGACTGGCCCGATTTCGCCGACAGCTGGCGCGGCGGCTACGGTCCTTCCATGCAACGCGTTCGCAGCGGCGAGCTTCCCTGGATGAACATCGACGCGTTGCATCGACTGATCCTGGATGACCTTCTAGAGCGGCACCAGGTCTCAGGACTGTCCGAACACGACACAGTTCAGTTGAACAAAGTATGGCACAGGCTGAATCCCTGGCCCGACGTTACCTCCGGCCTCGCGCGCCTGCGCAAGCGCTACATCGTGGCATCACTGTCCAACGGCAACGTGGCCCTGCTCGTCAACATGGCCCGCCACGGCGGATTCAGCTGGGACTGCGTACTCTCCGCCGAGCTTGCCCGGCACTACAAACCCGATCCGGAAGTCTACCAGTCCGCGGCCGCGCTCCTCGGGCTGGAGCCCCATGAAGTAATGATGGTCGCCGCCCACAACGGAGACCTGATTGCCTCAAAGACAGTTGGCTTCAGAACAGCCTTCGTCCATAGACCCAAAGAACACGGACCAGACCAAACAACAGACCTGACCCCGGATCCCTCGGTCGACGTAATAGCCAAAGACTTCAACGACCTGGCCGACCAACTGCAAATCGACTAGCCCCCACTGACACTTCCTCCCAAACAGGCATCCCCCCGTAGGGGCACCCCTTGTGGGTGCCCTCGAACGCGCCACGACTCCCCGTACCCGCCAACCCGCCATCCCCCGTAGGGGCACCCCTTGTGGGTGCCCTTGTGTGCGCCTCGTTGTCGCCTCACCGCTAATTTCAACTCAGACAAACGTCAACGACTACACGGTTTCATTGAAATTTGTCCGAAAAGTGGTACGCGGGGTCGCCTCGCGACTGACCCGCGAGCAAACGAACAGTCCCGCAAGGAGAACACCAAACGCCTCTGCCGTTCTTCGCGCCCCTTCGCGTAACTTCGCGGATAAACTGATTTTCTTGGGTGAAATACTTCTAATGCAATGGGGAGAACTCGAGGCCCGTATGGGGAAATCAGCCCTGCTGATGCCTGGGGTCGATGGCATCCCGCAGGCCGTCACCAATAAAATTGATGCTCAGAACCGTCAGCAATATCATCACCGCCGGCGGAACCCAGATCCACGGCCCGTCCTGTAGCACGTCCAGACTGCGCGCCGACTCCAGCATATTGCCCCAGCTCGGCGTCGGCAGCGGAATCCCCACGCCCAGAAAGCTCAACCCCGCCTCAAGAAGAATGGCGCCGTTCACGTCAAAGGTTACCGACGCCAGCAATGGCGCAACCACGTTGGGGAGTACATGTGAAACGATTATGCGCCGGTTGCCTGACCCCAGCGAACGCGACGCCAGCACAAACTGCTGTTCCCTCAGAGACAGTACCTGCCCCCGCACCAGCCGTGTGATGCCGGGCCAGCTGAAGATCCCGATCAGGAAGATAACGCTGGCAATGCTCTGCCCCAGGTAAATGGCAGCCGTCAGGATGATCACCACGCGCGGGAATGTCATCACCACGTCGGTAAAGCGCATGATGATCTGGTCGGCCATGCCCCGGTAGTAGCCGGAGATCGAGCCCAAAATGACCCCGATCACCGTCGATATTGAAGCGGCAGCAAACCCCACCGCGAGCGACACTCGGCCGCCGTAAAGTGTACGACTCCAGATGTCCCGTCCTACCCGGTCCGTGCCCAGAAAATGCGCAAAGCTCGGCGACTGGAACTTGTCCGGCAGATTGAGCGCCGCATAGTCATAGCGCGCGATCAAAGGGGCCGCGACCGTCGCCAAAAGTACGACCCCGAACAGGACCAGACCTGCCAGCGCCAGCGGATGGCGTCGAAACCGCCGCCATGCCTGGGCAGTAGGCGACTGCGAATTGACTCTTCTCGCTCCAACCTCTATCTGCATTTCAGCCTGCTGTCTGAGTAGCTGCCATCCTGACATTCCAACAATAAGCAATGCTGCTCTCGCCCCAACACCGAACCAGAATCAAGCATAGCGAATTCTTGGATCGGCCACCGCGTACGCCAGGTCCGTAATCAGATTCGCCGTAAGCACCACCAGCGCCGTAACCAACATGATCCCCATCACCATGGGATAGTCCCTTGCCGCTACCGCATCGACCAGCAGCGCGCCCATCCCGGGCCAACTGTAGATGGTCTCCGTAAACAGGGCCCCTGCCACCAGGGAAGGCAGACTCAATCCCACGACCGTGACCACGGGAAGAAGGGCGTTGCGAAACACGTGCCGCCATGTGACCGCAGGCGGCTTCAACCCCTTGGCATTTGCAGTCCGTACGAAGTCCTCCCCGCGCACTTCCAGAATGCTGAAACGCGTATAGCGCAGAAATGTCGCCAAATTGAAGATTGCGAGCGTGCCCGCCGGAAGCACCAGGTGATACAAAAGATCGAATAACGATTCCGGCTTGCCAATTGTACGCATCCCGCCCGAAGGGAACCAGCCCAACTTCACAGAGAAGACGTACAATCCAAAAATGCCGGCAATAAATGCCGGCATCGAAATGCCCACAAAGGAAAGCCCCGTAAATGTAAAGTCCCAAATCGAGTACTGCCGCAGCCCAATGAATATGCCAAGCGTAATGCCTACCACGATGCCGATTGCCAGGGCCGTACCCATCAGCAGGAAGGTGCGCCGCATCCGCACGGCCAGCACCTCGCCTACGTCGTCTCCATTCTTGAAACGGAATCCCAGATCGCCCTGAACAACCTGCCCCAGCCAATTCACGTATCGCACCGGCAGCGGGTCGTCGAGCCCATATCGCTCGCGCACGAAGTCCAGGTCCTCCTTCGTTATCCCAATCTCCTCATTGACAAAGAAATCGACCGGATCACCTGGAGCCAGGTTGATCAACAGATAGATGACCAAAGTGACCAGAAAAAGGACCGGTATGTTGATGAGAACGCGGCGCAGAAAGTATTGCATTGGTGTGGGAGGCGATGAGGCAGGAAACGAAGGAATGCCGGGCGGTAATGCTGACGGCCCTGAACCAGGAGCCGCCAGCGTCACCGCAGCAGTTTCTTACTTCATGTTCCAGTCCTGTGAACGGTCCACGTAGGGGCCGCCGCCGGGAGCCGGGAAGTAGTGGAAGTCTTCAATATCCACCGTAGCGATGCCGTAGCGGGTCGAAACCCACCAGTAAGCGAAGGTCGCCTCTTCATTCTGGTACTTGCACAGGGCCGTACGCGCAGCCCTGTACTCGTCTGCGTTCTGCGCCGCATCCATGGCCGCGAACAGGTCGACGTAGTTGGGATCATCGATCCCCCACTGATTGTCTTCCACGTACCAGATTGGGCTGTAGGATGCCGGACCGCCGCCCGCGCCGCGATAAGCGATGTTCCATTCGGCAGCGTTGTCATCCACAACCGTACGCCAGGTCGGCACGTCGAGGAACGTCGGATTGACGTTGACGCCAACGTCGATCATGTTGGCCTGCATAACCGTCAGAATGTCCTTCGCCAGCTGCGAAGTGTAGTAGGTGGGGATGTCGAGGTTGACACCGTCAAGCGTAACACCATCGGCCGCCGCTTCAGCCAGCAGTTCACGCGCCTTGGCCAGATCGTATTCGTAGTAGTTGGCGTCTTCGGGCCAGAAAGTCGGATAGGGGTCCTGGCAGGGAGTCGCCTGTGCCGTCCCGTTGAAGACGTCACTGATGATCGATGCCCGGTCGATACCGTACATGAAGGCCTGCCGGATGCGCTTGTCCGACCACGGCTCGTTCAGGTAGTTGTAGTTGAACATGTTCGTCACAAAGGACGGGCCCGAGAAAATCTGGTAATCCGGGTTTCCTGCAAAACGGCTGGCCACGTCCGCGCTCACGTACGTGAAGTCGATGTCGCCGCTCTCCAGTGCCAGTACCGCAGCCGTCTCGTCAACGAAGTAGCGGTTGATCAGCTGGTCCAGTTCAGGCACGCCGTCCCAGTAATATTCATTGGGCGCCAGCGCCATGAACTGGTCCTTCTCGTAAGAGTCAAACTTGAACGGGCCTGTCCCGACCGGGTTGGTGAACCACCAGTCGGCGCTGAAAATCTCAGTCGGCTCGAAATCGATGGCGTGCTCAGGGAGCGCGTAGTAGCCGCGCACCGAGTCATAGAAACGCGGATTGGGGATGTTGAGCTCGATCTCGAGAGTCAGATCGTCAACCACGCGAATGCCTGTAATCTCGTCGGCCTCACCGTCGTTGTACTCGGTCCAGCCCACAATCTGATCCGGCTGACTGATCCCAAAATGGGTCACAGCAGCCATCGGGGCCGAAACGAACTCAGCAGTCCATTTCAGGTCCGAGGCGGTGAAATCCTCGCCATCATGCCACTTAACGCCTTCTCTCAGGTTAAAAGTCCAAACGGTCGCGTCCTCGTTCGGCTCCCAGCTCACCGCCAGCGCAGCCTCGCTGGTGTGATTGGAGAAGGTGGAGTCCATAATGATCAACGGCGTGAAGATCTTCACGAACCAGACATTGCCCGCGCCGTTGTTGTAGAGTACGCCCTGCGGATCGCCGCCCGGACCCACATCGAAGCCGCCTATCAGAACCTGTTCGACTTCGACGTCTTCCGGCGCCATCTCGTCTG
>JAPPKT010000309.1 GCA_028819675.1 Caldilineaceae bacterium
TGGTGGAGTCGAGCGGGCCGCCGCCGGTCATCATGTAGATGGCCTGGAAGCCGCCACTGAAACCGCCGATGACGCCGGTGATGAGGACGAAGGAAACGACCGGTTTGAGCAGTGGCAGAGTTATTTTGATGGCCAGCTGGAGGCTGCTGGCGCCGTCTATTTCGGCGGCTTCGTAGTAGTCTTTGGGGATCCCCTTCAGTCCGGCGAGATAGATGATGACGGTGAAGCCGATCCCGCCCCAGATTCCCATGACGATGATGCTGGGCATGGCCCAGGTGGTGGACTGGAGCCAGGGGACCGGTTGGATGCCCACAAAGCTGAGGAGTTGATTGAGCAGGCCGAAACGGGTCTGCAGCATCCATTTCCAGATGGTGGCGCTGGCGATAACGGAGGTCATGACGGGCAGGAAGTAGATGAGACGCAGGAGGATGCTGCCCCGTTTGATGGGGTTGAGGATGAGAGCGACGATGAGGGAACAGAATGCGCCGAGGAAGGTGCCGGCGAAGGTGCGGTACATGGTGTTCCACATGACCTTGTAGAAGAGCGAATCCTTGGCGAGGAGGACATAGTTGTCGAGACCGACAAAGGGTGAGACGTTGCCGAAGAGGCTCCACTCGTGCATGCTGATGAAGAAGGCGAAGAAGATGGGGTAGAACTTGACGGTCATGTAGAAGAGGATGGTGGGAACGAGGGCGATGATGATGAAGCGGTGCTCGGCGGCGCGCAGGGTTGACCGGCTACCTGTGAATTTCTGTGCGATATTTTGAATCATCACATCGCCTCCCACGGGGCGTTTGCAGTCTTTTCTGTGGGGACCGGCGAACAGCTTGTGCAAGGGTGGTACGGGTTGCGACAGAGCAGATTTGAGAGCGGACGCGGGTCACGCAGACTGATGGCGATCCTTCCGGCCGGCTAGAGCACCGGGTTGGAATACAGGTCTCTTTCGCGGACGTCCTGCCTAGCCCGACGGGCCAGGCAATTCGGACTCCCAGACCAACTGAACATCAAATATGGCGACTCCCACGCCTGCTATAGGCGTGGGAGTTACACACTCGATAGATAGCCTGCAGTGTATGCCAGCAGTCCGGTCTAGACCCAATACTTGGCCAAGCCCTCGTCGATGAGCTTCTGGATTTCGGCTTCGCCGTACTCCAGGGCCTCGGCAACCGACCGTCCCTCATTGACGATCAGATGCAGCACGTCATTTTGAACGGCGCCGGCGCGCTCGGGCACGGCGGCGTAGTTGCGTTCATAGGGATTGACTTCGGAAGCCTCTTTCAGGCCGGGTGTTTCCAGCAGCCTGGGATCGGACATAAGGTCGGCGCGTTCCGGCACGAGCGAGATCAGTTCGCACAAGGCCCAGTAGGCATCTTTGCCGCCATCCTTGTAAAGGTACTCCATGAACTCCCAGGTGTCGCCATCGTTTTCGGGGTGGCCGGTTACGGCAGAGATAGAGGTTACGGTGTCCTTGTAGCCATAGAGCGGGTCGGGTTCGCCGGTTGGGGTAGGCGGGTGCGAGTAGCCGATGTGGGGGTACATATCGGGATAGGTGTTGACGTACTCTCCGACCACCCAGGTCTGTTCCTCGGTCATGGCGGCGAGGCCGTTGCCGATGGAATCGAAGTTGGGGAAACCGGAGTCCCAGACTTCGTGGACGAGGGAAAGGTCGGTGATGTAGCTGAAGGCCTCATGGACTTCGGGGCTGGTCATGAGTGAAATCTGTTCATCGCCGTTGTTCTGGATGACGTTGCCGCCCAACTGATAGATCTGGCTCAACACGGGCCATTCGCCAGTGAGGGCGAAACCGGCGCGTGAAATGGCGCCTGTTCCGTCTTTTTGTGTGAGCGCCTTGGCTGCTGTGGTGAAGTCGTCCCAGGTCTTGGGGGGCGACTCCGGATCGAGGCCGGCCTCTTCGAACATCTGCTTGTTGTACATCAGGAGGGTGCAGGTAGTGCCGGTGGGAAGTACGTAGCGCCCGTTGGTCTTGATGTCAAAGAGGGGGTAGGCCTCTTCAAACCAGCTGGGCGGGAAGATGTCTTCGGGAAACTCAAGGACTAGATTTTCTTCGCGCATCTGGTGCATGAAGGCGAGGGAACGCATTTTGATCATGTTCGGCCCCGTGCCGGCTGCGAGGGCTGAGTAGAGCTTCTCGACATAGCCGCCGGCAATGGACTGGACATCGACAGTGATTCGATCGTTTTGTTCAGCGAACTTGTCGGCTACGCTGCGGTAGAGATCCATGCGGATGTCCCACCAGCCCCAAAGGGAGAGCTCGACCGGTTCCTCGTCGGCTGCTCCTTCCGTACCGGGTGCGGCTGCGGGAACGCAGGCGGCCATGGTCAGACCGAGGCTGGTGAGACCGGCTGTTTTGAGAAACTGACGTCGGCTTGAGTTTGGCATCGTCATGCTTTTTCTCTCCTGGATTTGGGTTGTGTAGAGGTGTTGGGACATGAGGACAGAAAAGATTGTTTTCCGTCTCAAAATCGAAAGCCGGGAGACTAAGAGACGGACTGGGACATTTTTCTTTTGCCATATAGTTGACATGTAGCCGGTGAGGGTAAGCTAACACACGGGAAATTCGTTGTCAATGAAGTAATTCGTATGGGTATGTCCCGGGATTTTGGGTCGGCGTTGTCTGAATCAGGATTTACAGGATTGTCAGGGACTTTCAGGATAGGTTGCAATGGAGGGCTGCCCCGTTGGGGGTTCCAATGCGGGGGACGTATGGGCAGTGAGCACCGGAAGGGCAGGTCTGGATCAGGTTGTCGGTCCCTTTGAATCACGGACGAGAAACAGGTCGTCCAAATTGATTGAGAGACCGTCCAGCATGGGAGAAGTCAGAGTCTGGCCAACGGTGTAGGTAGCTGCCTCCGCGTAGGCGTTCTCGCGCAACAATAGAACGGAGATGGTTGCGGCTTCGGGATCGACCAACCAGTACTCCTCAACACCACAGTCTGCATAGAGTTGACGTTTGAACGACTCATCGCGCTCGGCGGTGGAGTCGGAGCGAATCTCGACGATCAGGTCTGGGGCACCCTGGATGTTTGCGGGGGTGATTATGTCGACCCGTTCGGATGATATGAAGAGCAGGTCGGGCTGGACGACGTCGGTGCGGGAGAGTACGACGTCAGTCGGGGCGAAGAAGAGATGGCCAAGTCCGCCCTCTCTGATAAAGCGGGCCATCCGCCATCCTAACTCGGCCTGAACTGACTGATGGGCTGTATTCGGAGTGGGGGGCTTCAACAACGCTCCGTCCAGGAGCTCGAAGCGCTCATCATCGGAAGTCTTCCGGTAATCCTTGTAAGTGAGCTTGGGCGTCGCAGGACTTTTTTGAGAAACAGGTTCGGCTTTCAACATCGTTGACCTCGCGTCAGAACAACAGGAGCGGCCAGTGCCGTCATCTGGCCTCATGTTCTCGCATCAGCCCGACTTTGCCAAACAGGTCTTGCCAGGGAGAACTGCTGATCTGTTCGCGATGATGCGCAGTTGCTTCAGGACAATGCTTGAAGCAAGACATGCGTTACTTCGAATCTCCGGCCACTCACACTTTCGCCACCGGCCACTCGCTGCCTGGATCGATACCGAGACGCTGGGCGCGTTGGGCGACCGATGCGGTCACTGCCTGGCCTATCTCCAGTTCGTCGACGCGGGTGGAGCAGCCGCGTCGGAGTACGATTTCGCCGTTGACGAGGACGGTGTCGACGCTTCCGGTGCCCAGGGTCAAGGCGAGGAGGTGAACGGGGTTGTTGGCGGGGTAGGCGCCGGCGGCGCGCGGGGAGCGGACGACGATGTCGGCGCGTTTGCCCGGTTCGATGCTGCCGAGTTCGGCCTGGAGGCCGGCGGCGGCGGCGGCATTCAGAGTCTGCATTTCGAGGAGGTCGGAGGGGGATACTGGATCGTCACCTACGCGTGCGGCGAAATGAGCGGCCTGCATGAGCTCGGCGGGCGTGCAGTCGAAGGCGCCGTCGACGGCGAGGGAAACGGGGATGCCGCGGCGATGGCGCGCGGCCATTCTGAATTCGGCGGTGCGGGCGATGCCGAGAGAGAAGAAGGAGATTGGGGACCATATGATCTGGCAGCCGCTCTCCTGGATGGCGGCCTCTTCGTCATCGTCGAGGAGGTTGGCGTGGACGACGAAGGTGTTGTGGTCGAGGACGCCGAGCTCATGCAGGTGGACGAGCTGGCTGAGGCCGGTTACGGAGCGATAGATTTCGCCTTCGCCGGGGGCGTAGCCGGCGTGCAGGTGGAGGGGGACGTTGTTGGCGCGGGCGCAGGCGTGGGCGGCCTGCAGCAGCTCGGGGGAGGCGGTGCCGACGCCGTAAACGAAGACGAAGCCGCGCACCAGTGCGTTGGGGTCCTGGTTTCTGTGCAGCTCGGCGTCGAGGAGTCCGAGCGCGCGGTCGCGGTCGACAGGTGCGCGGGCCATGAGGCGGGGGCTTTCGAGGCCGGGCATGGCGGCGAGGGTTTCGCGGCGGTCCCAGATGTAGGGCGGGGCGAAGAGGGCCCTCATGCCGATACGTTCGACTGCGGCGGCGGCGACATCGGTTGAGAAGAGGGTGCCGGGCTCGATGAACATGGTGAAGCCGCTTTGCAGCATCTCGAGGGAGGCCATGGCGGTGGCGGCAGCTTCGTCATCCGGTGTGACATCGGCTTTCCAGTCGGCGAACTTGATGGTGGAGGCGTCTACGTCGTGGATGTTGCCGAAGACGCCGCGGCAGGTGGTGTGCACGATGTGGTTGTGGGCGTCGATGAATCCGGGATGGACGATTGCGCCGGCGGCGTCGATGGTCTGGCCGGCGTCATATTTCGGGCGCAGCTCGGCGTCGGGGCCTACGTCGACAATGCGCGAGCCGGTGACGGCCACGGCGCCGGCGGCGTAGATGGTGCGGGCGGCGTCCATGGTGACTACCTGCCCGTTGCTGACGAGTAGATCGCAGTCGTTCTTGCTCATTGGACTAGCCGGCCTTTCCCTGGCGCAGCGCAAGCCGCAACAGTTCGCTTTCTGACAGGTAGGGCTGGATGCTGGCGGCGAAGTCGGCCACGGACTCGGCTACTGTCGCGGTTGATGTGTCCAGCTTGAATTTCCGGCGTATGAGCGAGTTTGCGTATTCCTCTTCGAAGCGCTGGATGATGTGCTCGACATCGGCTTTGGGCACTACGGGATAGGGATGCGGGCTTGCGGCCATGCGCTTGCGGATCACATCGGGCGCGGCCTCCACAAGGATGAGGACGGCGTCGGGCCTGAACTGGAGGATGCGCTGTTCGAGCATGCGGGAGATCACTGTGCGGTCACCGTCCTGGCCGCGGCCGCCGTAGCCGTAGTACTTGGTGGCGTAGACCAACTCCTCGAAGTAGAGGCCGATGCCCATGAAGTTTTCGTCAGAGCCGGAGGCCCAGGGCGTGTGGTAGTAGAGGTTGTGCCGCTGGATCACTTCGGTGAGGCGGGGGCTGAGCTGCTGGAAGGCGGCGATGTCTTCGGGTGTCAGCTCGGGGCCGTGCGGCTTGGTGTCGGGCAGCTTGTAATGGTCGTGAATCAGTTTGAACTCGGTGCCCAGGGACTCCTGGGCCCAGTCGTTGATGGCGTGGGCGAGGGTGGTGGTGCCGGCGTACTCGCAGCCGATGAGAATCAGGTACATGGTAGGTTTCTCCGAAAAGGTCGCTGCCCGGGCAGCTGGCGGTGTTGGAATTGGCGGGTCTAGTTAATGTCGAGTGTCTGAAGGAGTCCTTTGATGTAGCCGGCGGCGTAAAGGAGTCCGTGGTGGACTCGCTCGTTGTCATAGATGGTATGGGGGAAATGGCCCGGGATGAGGGCGCCGTCGAAGCCTACTTCCCTGAAGGTCTTGAAAATCTCGAGAAAGTCACAGTCGGCCTCTTCGAGGAAGCATTCGCGGAAGTCGGGGGCGGCGCCCTGGACGCCCTGGACGTGACCGTAGACGATCTGGTTGCGGCCGCCGAACCGACGGATGGCGGCGTGGATGTCGACGTTCATGGCGGTCCAGTTGCCGAGGCAGAAGTTGAGGCCGCTTGCGGTGCTGCCGGCGATGTCCATGGCGCGCTGGAAGCCGGCCGGATTGCAGAACAGGCGCGGGATGCCGCCCAGTTTTTCGACGGGCGGGTCGTCAGGATGGAGAGCCAGTCTGACGCCGGCCTCCTCGGCCACCGGGATGATGGCCTTGATGAAGTATTCGTAGTTGCTCCACATCTCCTCGTGACTGTATTCGCGATCGCGGAAGAGGGGGCCGCGATCGGCCACATCCTGTTCAAACCTGCTGACCTGGGCGTTGCCGCGGCCGGGCGTCGTGAGCGAGGTACGCCAGGAGTTGCGGGTGACTCCGGGTTGATTGACCATCCAGTGGTAGCCGTAGACCGGGATGCCGGCGCGGCCCATGTTGCGAATGGTCTCGGCGACGTTTTCGATCTGCTGGTCGCGGCCGTCCTGGCCGAGGACGATCTTTTCGTAGCACCAGTTGGGCAGGGGGTTTTCTATGGAGACGACATTGAGGCCGGCGTCTTCGCAATGGGTGCGCGCCCACAGCAGGGTCTGGAAGTCCCAGAAGGCGCCCGGTTTGTCGGCGGCTTCGGGTGAGAAGCGTGTGCGGTGATCGGGATGGCAGGTGGAACTGAGGGCGACGTCAAGGATGTCGTACTGTTTGAGAAAGCCGAGGAAGTTGTCGTGGTCGGGCAAGGAAACGTAGACGCATATTCTCATGTTCGGCTCCGGTTCGATTCTGGATGAAAGATGTGAAAGCGGTTAGTCGAAGGGCGCTACACGATGAACTGGCGCTTGATGGCGGGTTGACCAGGCTACTAGGGCAGACGGTAGATCAGCTCTGGTTGGGCGGTCTGCATTTTGGTGGGCGGCAGGCCGGCGAGCATTGTTTCGAGGTCGTCGACGACCATGCGCCCGATTGTGTGCATGTCCTGCCAGACGGAGCCGGCGCGATGGGCGGAGAGTATGGTGTTGGGGGCGGTGCGAATGGGATGATCGGCGGCCAGCGGTTCCTGCGGGAAGACGTCGATGGCGGCGCGGAAACGGCCCTGATGCAGCAGGTCGGTGAGGGCGTCGAAGTCGACGAGGTGGGAGCGGCTGATGAGGAGCAGGACGGCGTCGGAGCTGATCAGCGAGAGCAGCTCGCGGTCGAGCATGGCTTTGTTCTCATTGGAGGGGATGGCGAGGACAAAGATGATGCGTGCTTGTGAAAGCAGCTCCTGGAGGCTGACCGGGGTGCAGCCGCGTTCGCTGATGAAGCTTGGGGGCAGCCAGGGATCATAGACCTGAATCGGGCAGCGGAAGGGGGCCAGCAGCGGACGGAGCGATTGGGCCAGACCGCCGAAGCCTATAAAGCCGACGGGCTGGTCGTAGAGGGTGAAGGCGGTGCTGTTGCTGGGGTAGAGATAGAGTTCTTCGCCGGCGACGAAGTCGTTGTGTGCGCTGACGATGCCGCGGGCGGCGGCGATGGCCATGCCGAGCGCCATTTCAGCGACCATGGGGCCGTAGGCGGGTGCGCAGCTGAGGACGCGGATGCCGCGGGCGAAGCAGGTCTCGTAGTCAAGGTGGGCGGGGCTAGGATGGCGGCCGCCGGTTTCCATGATTGCGTGCAGGTTGGACATGTCGTCCAGTGGTCTGGACCGCCAGGAGGAGGTGATAAAGGCGTAGGCGTCGCCGCAGGCGCGGGCGAACTCGGAGTCGGGAATGTCTTCGTCCTTGCCCCAGATTACGTCGACCAAATCGTGGAGTCGTTCGGCGTCCTGGTTGGACATGATCATATCAAGGGGGCGGGGGAATGGATTCAGAATCACTTTTTGTTTGGGCATTGAGCGAAATCCTTCGAGGTAGCGTTGTGGTGAGCGGCCAGTGTCGTTTGCCGTGCCCGGCGCAGGCCTTTGCGCGAGTGATGGGAACTGCCGTAGACTAGCTAGGGCCCAGGGTCCACGTCAGACAGGCCGTGGGCATAGGTCCGGAACACCGCAAACTAAAGGTCGTGATAAACATGTCTGCGCAACGAAAGCATGAAGAGATGCCCAGCCACACGGTTACCTATGAAATTATGACCAATGTGGCCAGCGAAGACAAGGAGCGCAGTTTCAAGGTACTGGCGACGCCGCAGGAGATCGAGCAGCTGGCAGAGCAAGGGTACCTGATCCGAGAGGCTCTCTTTCAGGGGGCGCAGTTGGCGCGGCTGCGCGGGGCACTGGACGAGGTCGAGGAGGCCGAGTTGGGGGAGGGCGTTACGACCATCATCCGGTCAGGACAGTTCGGGGGCTGGTTTCCGCGCTATCTGATGGACAAGCACCCGGCCTTTCTGGAACTGCTCGACTTCGAGCCGATACTGTCGGTGGCGCGGGCGGTGTTGGGGCCGTTCGTGCGCATCCGCAATGCGGGTGGGCGGGTCAGCTACCCGGGTGAGCCGAACCAGGAGACGCACTGGCACCTGCACCGGCGGACAATACCCAAGCCATTGCCGGCTTTTTTCTCCTTTCCCCACACTTTAGACTGCCTGATCTATCTGGATGAACTCAACGACGCCAATGGAACTTTGGCGATTGTACCGGGATCGCATTTGCGGATCCATGACCCGCTGCCGGCTGACTGCTACGACGACTTGCCGGGCCAGAAGTTGGTACGCGGGCCGGCAGGGACGTGCATCATCATGCACAGCAATCTGTGGCACCGGGCCTTGCCCACGCGGCCTGACGGGGAAAAACGGCGATTGCTTATCCTCACCTACGGGCCGACGTGGATGCGTTATTCTCCCTTTGGCGTGAAACCGGAGGACAGTCTGGTGGATGCGCTATTGGACGAGGCCAGCCCGGAGACGAAAGAGCTGTTGGGAATCGGCGGCTATCAGTAGGCGGGCTCAGCCGCGGCCCACATAGGGCATCTGATTGGCCATGACGGTCAGGGTGAGCACGTTGGTATCCAGGGGCAGGCTGTCCATATAGAGGATGGTTTGGGCAACCCCGTCGGAGTCGAAGTTCGGCTCGACCATGACACTGCCGTTGGCCTGTGGGATGCCGCTACGCATGCGTGCGGTCATTTCGGTGGCGGCGTTGCCGATGTCGATCTGGCCGCAG
>JAPPKT010000414.1 GCA_028819675.1 Caldilineaceae bacterium
AGCGCAGATGCGCAATCATGCGGGCCTGATCGGGGGGGCGATGGCGGCACTCGCCTTGATCCAAGGAGGAGGCGACGAGGAGCTGGAACCTGCCGAACTCTATGTGCCGGATTAAGATTGAAGGTCCAAACCCTGTGCCAATTATCGGGTGGTCCAAATCATCTGACGGAAACGGCCTCTGACGCTGCCTAGAATTGAATCCGCCCTTACCGGGGAGAAACGAGGGGCGCGATCGAACAGTAACTCATCGCAGAGACGATATTGAGGAGAAGAGTAATCATGACAAGAATGAACGAAGCGGCTGCAGTTGGTCAGGCGATCTGGCTGGACTTCATCAGGCGCTCCTTCCTGGATTCCGGGGAGCTGGGCGAACTGGTCGCCAAGGGGCTGCGGGGTGTTACGTCCAACCCGTCGATTTTCCAGAAGGCGATAACGGCCAGCACCGACTATGATGCCGCGGTGGAGCGGCTGGTGGGTGAAGGCAGTTCGGTCAACGACATATACGAGGCGCTCGCTATCCAGGACATCCGCCGCGCGTGCGACATCATGCGGCCGGTCTACGAGAGCACGGACGGGGTGGACGGCTATGTCAGCCTGGAGGTAAATCCAAAGCTGGCCTACGACACGGAAGGCACGGTCATGGAGGCCCGCCGTCTCTCGTCGCTGGTGGACAGGCCGAACGTAATGATCAAGGTGCCGGCCACACCGGAGGGTATCCCGGCGATCGAGACGCTCACCGGCGAGGGCATCAACATCAACGTCACGCTCATCTTCTCTCTGCAGCAGTACGAAGCCAGCGCGATGGCCTATATTCGCGGCCTGGAGAAGCTGGCGGATGCGAACGTGGATTTCAGCCGGGTGGCGTCGGTCGCTTCATTCTTCGTCAGCCGGGTGGACGGCAAGGTTGACCCGAAGCTGGTTGATCTCGGCAACAGCGCGCTCCAGGGAAAGATCGCCATCGCCAATGCCAAGATGGCCTATCACCGCTTCGGCGAGATTTTCAGCGGTCCTCGCTGGGAGGAACTGGCGGCGCAGGGCGCGCGGGTACAGCGGCCGCTTTGGGGAAGTACGAGCACCAAGAATCCCGACTACCCGGACACGCTGTACGTGGACACACTGATGGGGCCGCACACGGTCAATACGGTGCCACCTGAGACCCTGGATGCGTTTCTGGACCATGGCTGCGCGGCGCGCACAGTGGATGCGGACGTGGAAGAGGCCCGGCAGCATCTGAAGCAACTGGCTGAACTCGGCATCGATCTCGGCGACGTCACCACGCAGCTGATGGGTGAAGGAGTGGACGCCTTCGCCGACTCATTTGATGAGCTGATGTCGGGCATTGCCGAGAAGGTGGCCGCCATCGCAGGCGGTGACGAGAACCAGACAAGAGCACGCGCCGATTTTTTTACGGTGCCCTCCGGAGCCAGATAGAGAGCGCTCTGGAGGAGATCGACAGGGAGCGGATCGTCACACGCATCTGGGCCAGAAGCCACAGCGTGTGGAGCGACAGGTCTGACGAGATCGTAAACCGGCTGGGCTGGCTGGACATTGCCGTCAGGATGGATGAGGAGCGGCACTGCATCGACGCCCTGTTGCAGGACCTGCAGCAGGAGGGCTACACGCAGGCGGTCCTGTTGGGTATGGGGGGTTCCAGCCTGGCGCCGGAGGTGTTTGCGCGTACATTCGGCAACGGGCCGATGACTTTGCGGATATTGGACAGCACGCACCCGGCGGCTGTCCAGGGGCTGGCGGACAGTCTGGATCCGGCGCGAACGCTGTTTATCGTGGCCACCAAGTCGGGCACCACGGCGGAAACGCTGTCCCTCTTCAAGTACTTCTACAAGCAGCTGCAGGACCAGCTCGGCGAGGCGGAGGCGGGTGCGCACTTCGTTGCGATAACGGATGCGGGCAGCGAACTGGTCAAGCTGGGACAGGCGTGCAATTTCCGCGCAGTCTTCATCAATGATCCGAACATAGGCGGCCGCTATTCGGCGCTATCGCACTTCGGGTTGATTCCTGCGGCACTGGTGGGGGTCAATCTGCGACGCATGCTGCGGCGGGCCATAGAGACGAAGAATGACTGCGGACGGCACATAACCGGGTCCCTCAATCCCGGCGCGCAGATCGGCGTTGTGATGGCGGAGATGGCCAAGGCGGGGCGGGACAAGCTGACGGTCATCGCGGACGAGGAGGTGGCTTCGTTCGCCGACTGGCTGGAGCAGCTGATCGCCGAGAGCA
This sequence comes from Caldilineaceae bacterium, assembly GCA_028819675.1. Next base: position 2,239 of record JAPPKT010000414.1, read on the forward strand.
CCGGTAAATCGGGGACGGGGATCGTGCCGGTGGTGGGTGAGCCGGCGGCGTCACCGGAGGCCTACGGCGCGGACCGGTTGTTCGTTCATTTGCAATGGAGCGACGCCGGCGCGCAGGACGGGAAGGTGCAGGCGCTGATCGACGCCGGACATCCGGTAATCCGGGTGCGCTTCCGTGACCGGTACGACCTGGGGGGACAGTTTTTCCTTTGGGAGTATGCTACGGCGGTGGCGGGGGCGCGTTTAGGCATTCACCCGTTTGATCAGCCGGATGTTGAGTCGGCGAAGCAGCAGTCGCGGCAGATGATGTCGGCCTATATGGAGAGCGGAAGCCTGCCGGCGCCGCAGCCGGCGCTGGAGGCGGGGGGCTTAAAGGTATACCTTGGCGATGGGGACGGGGAGAGGGCGCCGGGCAGTGCGGTCGAAGCGCTGGCGGCCTTTGTGAGTCAGGCGGCAGTGGGGGATTACATCAGCATTCAGGCGTATATTCGGCCCTGTTCGCCCGTGAGCAGATTGCTTGGGACCCTGCAGGGACGCCTGCGGGACAGGACCAAGCTGGCAACGACGATCGGTTACGGTCCCCGTTTCCTCCACTCTACGGGCCAGCTGCACAAGGGTGATCGCGGCAACGGTCTCTTCATACAACTTACTGACAGGCCCTATGCGGACGCCGACATCCCCGACGAGCCAGGTTCGGCGGCGTCGGCGGTGCCATTCGGGGTTTTGATCCAGGCGCAGTCGCTGGGAGACCGGCAGGCGCTGATGGATGCAGGGCGGCGCGTGTTGCGGATCGACCTGGGGGAAGAGGTACAGTCGGAACTTGAGCGGCTGGTCAGTTCGCTGGCGGCGTGAGGGCAGCGTAGGACTGGCGGCGTTCGCGATTGGGGGAAGGGCGCCATGTTCGTGGGTGGGAGCCCTGATTCCGGTCGCGTTCACATTTTGAAGCGGTGACAGATGCAGATTCATGAGATAGAAGCTCTGAAGCGGCAGGCGGCCGAAGCTGCGGTGGCGCATGTCGAGTCCGGGATGATCGTGGGGTTGGGCGCGGGGAGTACGGCCCTGAAGGCGCTTGAGTGTATCGCGGAACGCTTGGCGATGGGTACACTCACAGGGATTCTCGGCGTCCCCTGTTCGGACCAGGTTGCGGCAGATGCGCGGCGGTTGGCAGTTCCGCTGACCACCCTGGCGTGTCATCCTCGCATTGACCTGACAGTTGACGGCGCAGATGAGGTAGACCCGCAGCTGCGTGTCATCAAAGGCGGGGGCGGCGCGCTCTTGCGCGAGAAGATTGTCGCCCAGGCGAGCGAACGGGAGATTATCGTCGTGGATGAGCGCAAGCTATCTGCGCGACTGGGCGAGAAGTGGGCCCTGCCGGTGGAGGCGCTTGCCTTTGGTCTGCGGGCCCATGTGGAGTACATTGAGCGGCTTGGCGCGGCAGTGGAGGTGCGGACGGGAGTGGATGGCAGTCCTTTTCGAACGGACAGCGGCAACTTGATCCTCGACTGTCAGTTTGGCCCAATGGACGATCCGGAGCATATTGCCGGCGCGCTGGAGAGGCGTGCCGGAGTCGTTGAGCACGGCCTATTCCTCGATCTGGTGACGGACTTGATCGTTGCCAGCCCCGCGGGTACGCAGCATCGATCCCGATAACCGAAAAATCGATCAGACAGATAAGGGCCCAGGGGATACCATTCTACGGTGGGCGGGATCCGCGCGTCTCTCGCTCAATTCAAGGGGCGCGGGAATCTTCCTCGCGCCTGTTTGGAGGACCGGAGTCAGCCCAGATGGACGGACTCACTGGGTCGACTGCGGGATAATCAGCTGATCACCGATGCGGAGCAGGTCGGCGTTGGAGATGTTGTTGGCCGCCTTGAGCGCGTCTACCGTGACGTCGAACTGCTGGGCAATGCCAAGAAGGGTATCTCCCTCCTGAACGGTGTAGAGCGTCTGATTCAGAATGTTTACGTCGGCGGCGGACAGGCCGGGTATGAGAAGGACGGTATCGACCCTCACGACATGTGGATTGGTGATCGTGTTGCTATTGAAAGCGATCAGCTCGGCCACGGTCACTCCGTACTGATCGGCGATGGAGGCGAGGGTTTCGCCGGGGCGGACGGTGTGGGTGCCCACCTGCCTAGAGAGGGCGGAATCGGCAGCGCCCCTTTGTGCGCTCGGCTGCCCGGTGGAAGCGCTCGAACTGGGGATCAGCAGTTCCTGGCCGATGGAGATGCTATGCTCGTCTCTAAGGTTGTTGAGACTGAGGATGCGGTTCAAGGATACGTCGTAGCGAAGCGCAATCGACAGTAGGGTATCGCCCTCTTGAACAGTGTACTTGAACGGCTCAGGGGTGGGCGTAGGGATGCCTTCCGGCGTTGTCAGGCCGGGCACATAGGGCATACGCAGCACCTGCCCCACCTGGAGCGAGTCCGTGGTGAGCAGATTCATCTCCCGGATTCGCTGGATCTCCGTGCCGAATTTTTCCGAAATTGTGGAGAGTGTATCTCCCGGTTTGACTTCATAGGTGACGGTGGACGGCACCGGAGTGTCTTCGGGAGTCGGAAGCGGTGTTTCGGTCGCCGCCGGTTGCGGCGTATCCGGTTCCATAACGACCGGTTCTTCTTGCGGCGGTTCCGAGGCGTTGCCCGCGTCCTCGGCCACGCGCTCACGGGTACATGCGGAGAGCAGGAGAATTGCCGCCAGCGTCAGGATGACGCCGGACATCCGCTTTGAGATCATTGACTGCGCTGCTGCTCTGACAAGTGAGCGCGACTGCGTTCCCATCGGTTTTCTCCACTCCTGGAATCCATTTGCCCAGTCTGTTCGGGTCAAAAATCCGGAAACCTGAGCCCAGAAGGCCTCACCAGCTGCCCCTGGGCTCTATTTTGTGTTTTCTGCCTGTGGGGAACGGACAGAAGACGGCATGAAGTTGGACCATGTGCCAATGCGTGCTGATTGGCACATTAAAATGATAGCACACGCATAAATGGCCCGCAAGCAGTTTTGAGATTTGGTGCTGCTTCGAATTTGAGCGGGTCATTGTCTGAATCAGGATTTGCAGGATTTCAGAGGATTTTCAGGATGGCAGACGATGGAGTGAGGCATATGAAGCGGGCCTCTGCGAGGGCCAGATGGGCAGAGCGCAAGGGAACCATATAGTAGGTGAGTTCAGAATTGCGGTGGGAGGCGAACCAGTCGTAAGCAAATGGTCCGATAACGTTCCGACAGATGGCCGGAAAACTGTCCGGGAGGAACGTACAATCATGGCATCAGTCGTCTGAAACGAAGTTTGAGGAGGACCAGCGATGATACTACGAATACTCTTGACAGGAACGACCCTATTGCTGCTGACCCTGGTCGCATCCGTTGGCGCGGCGGGGGCTTCCGGGCCGAAAGGGATCCCAATTTCCGGGATGGAGAACGTTCGCGCGTATGCGGCAGCGGCGCAGGTGGGCGGGCGCAGCTACGCGGTGGATGGCGGACGGCTCTATGGTGGGCTCAATGGTGTCTGGGTGCCGCTGCCGGCGCCGCACGGTGTGATCGTCAACGCGGTCGCGGTGGACCGAATGGAGCAGGATACTGTATTCATCGGCGCGGCCGACAGGCTCAGCGTGTATGTTTCCCGGGATGGAGGCGAGGGGTGGAAGGAGTTTGCGCTGGATGCGGACGCGATTGGGGGCGTTACCGCAATGGCCTTTGACGCGTTCAACCGGCTGTTGTATGTAGGGACGGTTGCCGATGGTGTTTACCGTCTGCGGGACATCGGCACGGGTCCAGGAAAGGGTCTGATTGCGAGCGGCCATCTGCTGCTGGAGGAGCCCGTGCTGGAGATCGCGGTTGACAGCACGGGGGCAGGGCTAGGCTTTGTGCGCACTCCGGAAAGGCTGTATCGGGCCGAGGCCTACGGTCTGCGCTGGCTGGTTGTTGACAGTCTGCCTGGTCCGCCGACGGCCGTCGCGGTGAGCGACGTGTCGCCGCCGAAGGTCTATTTGGGCACTGCAGGCGGGGGCGTGCTCGTGAGCGAGGACGGCACGGCATGGCAGGGGGTCAATCAGGGTCTGGACGGCGCGGGGGCCGGTATGCTTGTGATCAACGATCTAGCGGTGGACCCAGCGCGGCCAGAGGTTCTGTATGCGGCGACGAGCCTCTCAGACGCAGAAGGGTTCCACGGACACTCCGGCAGTGTGGCAGTTAGCACCGACAGCGGCCGCAGGTGGGAGAGTCTGGCGGTTTTGGAGAATGCGCAGGTGGCAGAGCTGTTGCCGGTGACCGGACGGAGCGGGCTGGTGTACGCGCTGACGACTGCCAGCCGGAGGCCGGTGGCGGTAGGCGAGGTGCCGCCGCTGGTGATGCAGGAAACCGGCGGGTTGCCCGGAAGTGGTTTGAGAAGTCCCGGACTGCTGGCCTGGATTCTGGCAGGGCACGCTAGTGCGGCGCTCATCATTCTGGGTGTCAGCGAATTCAGAGGAGGAGACAGGCGGAGAGGCGGCACGGCTTACGGTCTGCGCACCGCTGAGGCGGGCTGATGGAGATGGCCCGGTGCTGGTCAGGTCTGGGGTTTCAAGGCCCTGAGGCGGCAGTGCGAAGGCGCCCGCTCCCCCGCGGGCGTCTCCGAGATCTGTGATGCCTTTTGGAGTAGTGTGCGGGTGTTGGAACAGGACCGTTTCCCTTTGTGGACGAAGTCTTGTCCGGGCTTGCTGGCGTTTGCGTTGACGGAAATGTGGAAGGGCAAGACCGGGTCTATCCAGGGAGGGTTACAGAGGTTGAGGAAGGGCTATCAGGTAAACACGAGGGCACCCACAAGGGGTGCCCCTACGGGAGGGGTGAACGCCAGGGCACCCACGAGGGGTGCCCCTACGGGAGGGGCGAACACGAGGGCACCCACAAGGGGTGCCCCTACAGGGGGGTTCAGACCGTTCCGGCCTTTGCATGGAATTGGGGTCGCCGGGGCTGTGTGCGCAGCTCAAGTGGACGGCGGGACCTTTTCAAGGCGGGCGTTCTATCTCAACTGGGGGAAAGCAGATGCGATGGTCAGGCCGGCAAAGAGGAGCAGCATCAGAAAGGCTCTACCGCCTGAAAGGAGGAAGAGAAGCGCCCAGGGCGCCACGCCCAGAATGATGCCGGCGATGGCCATGTGGGGCAGCTTGCGGCCGCGGCGGTTGCCCACTGCGCTGCGGATGATGCGGGCGGCGAGCGTACCGGCGCCGGAACCGATGATGAATGCGATGAAGAATCCGAAGAAACCGATGCTACCGAGCAGAAAGCCGACGATGGGGGCGACGATCAGTGTAAGAACAAAGCCGACGGCGAGGGCGACGATGTTGTCCCGGCCCAGGGCATTGAAGTAGATGTTCTGCTGCTCGCGGACACATTCGTTGCAGCGGTAGCCGACGGGGGTACGGACGGCGCAGGAGATGCAGATCGGTTTTCCGCACTTGTTGCAGCGCAGGAGCGTTTCCCGATCGGGGTGGTTGGCGCAGGTCAGACTTTCTGGTTCGCCGTCGCTGCCTACCTGGATTGGAGCCGGTCTGCCGTCATAGATGGCGCGCCGGGCGGGGTCGCCAAGGATTTCGTAGGCTTTTTCGATTTCAGCCAACTTCTGTTCAGCGTAGGCGCGGTCGGCGGCGGATTCCAGCGTGTCGGGCTGGTAGAGCTTCTGCAACCGTATGAACTGCTGTGCGACTTCCTCCTGATCGGCATCTTCGCTCAAATCGAGAGTACGGTATAGCTCCTTATCGGTTTGGTTGGAACTGTCTGACATCAGAGTTTGCTTTCTACTAAATTGCGGTCCTTGCACAGGGGGCGCAATGTGGGCGTCAGGTTGATCATTGCATCTTTTCCATCAGCGTCTGGTAAAAGTAGCTGCGCGGGCGAAGACGGACGAAGCGTGCTTGATAGGGGCTGCTGTCGACGACGATTTCGTCCGTGTCGTCCACTTCGACTTCGAACTGGCCGTCCACAGTGAGCATGGCGGAGTGGTCGCTGTAGACGCGCAGTCTGACCTCGGTGCCTTCGGAGAGGACGACGGCCCGGTCCATGCTCATGTGAGGGGCGACGGGGATCACGAGGATATTGCGCAGGTCGGGCGGCAGGATTGGGCCGCCTGCTGCGAGGGCGTAAGCGGTACTGCCGGTGGCGGTACTGACGATAAGGCCGTCGCAGGTATAGGTGGTGAGGTAGCCGCCATCGAGGTTGGCGCTGACGCGGACGATGCGGGCGAGGCTGCCGCGGCTGAGAACGACGTCGTTGAGGGCGTCGAAGGTGCAGCGAACAGTGGGTTCGCCGCCGTTGGTGCTGGCTTTTTCCACGATTGCGCGAACCATGAGCCGTTCTTCGATCCAGTAGTCGCCGTCGAGCAGCTTTTCCAAGGGGGATGGCCAGTCCTGGGGAAAGATTTCGGCCAGAAAGCCGAGCCTGCCCATCTTTACACCCAGCATAGGCACGTTGAAGGCAGCGCCGAGCCGGGCGGCCCGCAGCATTGTACCGTCGCCGCCGAGGGTGATCAGCAGGTCGACGTCCGGGAGTCTGGACTTGATGACCTCGGAGTCCCAGGCGGAATGGCGCCATGTTTCATTGACACCGGCACTGCGCAGAAACTGTTCCATTTGACCCGCCAGATCGAGGGATTCCGGTTTGCGAGGGTGGTGCAGGATGCCGATGCGTTGAAATGTGCAGGTTTCGTCGTCCATCATGTCAAGTAATCTTTCCCAAAGAAAGTGGTTTAGTTACGGGCTCTGCTATTGGATATCGTTATATTCAGATAATACATGTGACCGTTTGAGGTCAAATTCGGTCTGTGTTAAGAT
>JAPPKT010000460.1 GCA_028819675.1 Caldilineaceae bacterium
CGGCTGCTTTCTCTGATGGTGGCGCGTGTGGTGTTGCGGCGGTCTGCCGCCGCCCCGGAAAGGACCCACCCCGGCAGTTTGGGGAGAGGGCCTTTACCGGCTTTCCCTGGATGCCGGCTTGGTTGGTCAAATGTCGGTCTGTACGGCGACATTCGGGGTTGTGTATGCCCCAGCGCCCACGGCGCTGCCGGCAGCAAGCAAAGCGCAGCATCGCCGGCCGAGCTTGCGCCCCAGGGCGCCCTCGCTGCGAAGATCGTTGCGCCCACTACTGTTCTGACTCGAGAGATTGTGCCTGGTAGAGGTCGAAGAAGAGGCCGCGACGCGCAAGAAGCGCGGTGCGGCTGCCCATCTCGACGATGCGGCCCCGGTCGATCACCAGGATGCGGTCTGCGTTGAGGATTGTGGTCAGGCGGTGGGCGACGACGATGGCTGTGCGGCCGGCCCGGGCTTTATCGATGGCAACGCGCACTTTTTGCTCTGTGAGGGCATCCAATGCGGAGGTGGCTTCGTCCAGCAGGAGGAGCCTGGGGCGTTGCAGCAGGGCGCGAGCGATGGCAAGGCGCTGGCGTTCCCCTCCGGAGAGCGTCATGCCTCGTTCGCCAACGACCGTTTGGTACGCGTCGGGCAGTCCGGTTATGAATTCATCGATCTGTGCTCCGCGAGCGGCTTGCCTGCTCCTGCCGGCATCATCGCGCCCCGGGTAGAGGATGTTTTCGGTTATCGTTGCGTTCCAAAGGAAAGTATCCTGGGAGACGAGGCCGATCCGGCTTCGCAACGATTCCAAGGAAAGTTCACGCAGGTCGATCCCATCGATCAGGATCGTTCCGGACTGGGGCGTGTAGAAACCCATGATGAGGTCGATGATGGTGGACTTGCCGCCGCCGCTGGGGCCGACGATACCGATGAACTCACCCGGCTCGACGCTGAAGGAGAGTTCCTGTGCGCCGAAGCCGCCGCGGCCGTAGTTGAACGATACGTTTTGGAAAGCGAGCGAGGCCCCGACCGGCTGAGAGGTCGTTTCGACATCCTCTATAGGAGGCCCAGGGGCCAGGAGTGTGTTCCCGGACGGTTCACGGGAGAGAGCGAAGAGGTCATCCACTCTTTCGGCGTTGATCCTGGCTTCCTGCAGGTTGACATGGGTGCCCAACAGCGCCTGCAGCACGGAATAGGCGCGGGGCAGGTAGGCGATGAAGGCCACGAGACTGCCAATGGTCAGTCTGCCCTGGATGATCTCGAAGGCGCCGTAACCGAAGACGAGGCCGGCGGCTACCTGGTTGATGGATTCCGGCAGCACAATGCGAATCAGCTCGTGGAAAGAGGCCACTCTTGCCTTGATGTTGCGATGGTCTGTGAGCCACTCGCGCCAGCGTCCTTCTTCGTAGGACTGGGCATTGGAGGCCCTGATGGTGCGCAGACCGGGGAAAACCTGGTGCAGATAGCTCTGGCCGGCTTCCAACAGATCTGATTGGTCGCGGTAGAGGGACTGGGCGCGGCCGCGGGTCTTGCGCGTCAGGAAGTAGGCGAGGGGGAAGGCGAGCAAGGCCAGCAGGGCGAGGCGCCAGTGCAGGGCAGTCATGGCGGCCAGTGTGCCGATAAGAAGGATGGCGTTCATTGCCAAAGGCAGAAGATGTTCGCTGACGTAGACTTCGCCGATTCTGCCGCAGCTGCGAGTCAGACGATGGACATGCTCTCCGCTCGTGAACTGCTCGAGATCGGCAAGGCGGACGTGCAGGAGATGGTCGAACAGTTCCTGGCGCAGACGCCGGGCGACACTTTCGCCGATGTAGACGCGCAGGTAGTGGTTGGCGGCGTTGAGGCCTGCGCTGAGCACGGGCGCGATCATCATGCCGGCGAGGAGGAGGCCGATCAGGCGCACGTCGGCTGTGGGTATGGCGGTGTCGATGAGCAGCTTGAAGAGATAGGGTTGAATCAACGCGATCCCCGTGCCGATGAGCGCCAGCGCGACGAGGAGCGATATGCGGGGGATCTGCTTTCTCAGTTCCTCTTTGAGGAGAGTAAAGGAGGAGTTCGGCGTTTCGGTACCTGATTGCAGGCGCATTGGATTCTCCCCGTGCTCAACCTGTGGTGAAGACGGCTAAATCATCGTGGCTGTGTACATACTCGGTGGAGCGGTCTAGACGGATGCAGGCTGCTATGCGACCTGTTCATTTGCCTTCGATAGTAGAGCTGTGGTCAGACAGGGTGGATAGTCGCTGGGCTGTGGCCACCTGTGCGTTTGCGATGCGTTCGTGTGTGTCCATGTCGTCTCCCTGTGAGTGTGTGAGCCTCGTGAATCCCCTGAGAGAGGTGGTTTTGCCCCGTCGAGGAAATTGGTTCGATCTTGACGGTTTACTCGATATCGGTTCATGTGTCGGCGCATTTTCAAACTTTTTTAAAGTGCATTTTTTCTGGAGGCCGCGGCCTTCACTACATGGTGCCCCTAATTATTCATAGGGTATGATACACTCCACGGTCGGCCTTGTGGCTTTGGGCTGGGCATACTGCAGCTGCCGGGGTAGAAAACACTGCGCCTGCTTGCTTGGAGTTCGCAGGCGATTCGGAGCGGCTTAGGCGCTCTACGCATGGTTTTCGACGTGGCTCTACAAGAACTGCTTCAACCAAGAGAGCAATCAACGGGCTTCAAAAGCTGAAAGAGTCCCGGATGCCGACCTATACTCCACCTGTCTGGTCCCATTTCCGCATTTACCGGGCGCAATTGTCCCTGTTTTTCGTTCTCGGCGTTGTTGTTGCCTTCCTTCTCTATCCTTCCAGAGAGACCAGCCAACCATACGCGGTTGAGTATGTTTATTCAAGCTTCATTTTTGGAGAGATTCTGTTGCCGCCCACCGTCGGCTGGCTCGCCTCCGGCATCATGCTGCGCGATCCTTTCCAGGAGGTGGTTCTGACAACGCCCTACTCGCAGGCGCGACTGGCTCTTGAACGACTGTCTGTGCTGCTTGTGGCCGCGTTGCTTGCGTGGCTGGTTGTTCTGCTCTTCATCTGGCAACTGGCAGGGCAGCCGCAGGTCAATCTGTTGAAGTTGGGGCTGGCGGGTCTGCCGGTGATGTTGTTGTTTGGCGCGACAGGTCTTTGGAGCGGCTTGCGCCTGCGCGCCTGGGTCGGCGGCGGCTTCTGCGTAACCCTGTTATGGGGAAGCGGTCTGGTCTTTCGTCACGCCTGGTTGGGCCTTCCTCTGTTCTATCCATTCCTGACCTATTTTGCAGCGGAGCATAGTGAGCATCCGGCCTGGTGGGCCAACCGGCTGATCCTTTGCGTCGTTGCCGGCGTTCTCATTGGCGACGCATGCCGTCTCGTCAACAACGAGGAGTTGTTGCTCACAGCAGGCAGAGAAGACGCATGAAAACGTTCATTGATGTGACCGTTGCGCAGGCTACCCTTTTTGCCCGGCGTCCCGCCTTTGTAATCTACGCGGTTCTGATGTTGGTCCTGACCGGTGTCGTAATCTTCACTGACAACCTGAGCGGCGGAAGCGGTGCGCTGGTCGTCCGCGTCAGCAACAACATTCTATTTTTCCAACTGCCGTTGCTGGCTCTTCTCATCAGCCCGTTGGTTGTTCAGAACAAAGGGCCGCGCAAAGACTGGTTGTGGACAACCCCTCTGGAGCTTCCCCTCCTGGTCCTCAGCCAGTTTGTCGGTGTTGCCGTGGTTCTGTGTATTACGCTCGCCCTCACCGGCTTTCTCGCGCTGGCGTTTCTGACAATTGCGGGAACGGTTCCCGCAGGCAATGTTGTGTCGCTTTACGGTTATTATCTGCTATTGCTTCTCCCAGTCACGCTTGCTGCTGCCGGCGCGGTCATTGCCCTGGCGCTGTTGGCGCGCAACACCTATGTGGTGACGGCGGCCGTTGCTGGCGTCAGTGCGCTCACCTGGCTGGGCCTGTTTATGCCCACGGCTACGTTGCTGACGCCGCTGAACTTCACCTTGCTGACGTTGGACCTGAATTCGGTGGCCGGATTGGGGGCAGAGCGTCCCTTGCTGCTTTCTTTCCTTTTGTTTTATTTGGGCTGTATCCCGCTCATGCTGATCCTGGCCATGGCCGGTCATACGCGGCTGGACCGCAGAAGCGGCTGGTCCCCCAAATGGCGGCGCGGCTTTGCCGGCCTTGCGCTGCTGGCTGTCGTCGCAGCAGGTGGGACCTGGCAATATTACTCCGTCAACGCCGCGCAGCGCCTGGTCCCCCCGCCTGCGGCCGACCAGATCGATTCGTGGGAGGTAGTCAATGTAGAGCAGTCCGTCATACTCAATGGCCGGATTTTGGTGGCTTCCACAAAAATGAGCCTGAAGAACATAACCGGCGCGGTTCATGATTCAGTTGAATTGTCATTGAATCCCGGTTTACTCGTTACGGAGGCAACTGTTGACGGGAAATCGGTTTCCAGCCAACGTGCTGGTGAGTTGATTCGTCTTGAAGACTTACCCTCGCCCGTGCCGGTCAATGAAGGCATTGTATTGGAATTGAGGTACACGGGCATCCCTGTCCTGCTGAGAGAAGATTACACACCAGCCAGAAGCATAACAGGGAACAATCCGGCTTCATTTCGAAAGGAAGTTGTCAGTTTTGTAAGTGAACGTGCGTTACAATGGATGCGCGATAGCGATTGGTTGGCTTGGCCCTTGTCTTCCGGTCCGCACGTCGCCGGAAACGCCCATAAACTCCGAATCTCTTTCAACAACCGGGACGGCCCTTTTCTGACATCGGGGGCAGTCATCGCACAGGACAGTGGAGTCGATATCTACACGTGGGATAAACCCCCGCAGTTCCTGCTGGCCGCAGGCGTGTACAGACACGATTCCTCTGCGGAAGGCGATACCTGGGTAGGCAAGCTGAGTACCGGGCAGACAACAACAACCGCGCGGAAGCTTCTGCGACTGCGCCGCGCCTTGGGCGAGTGGCTCGAGCTCTCTCCCCCCGCGGCGTACCAGGCGGTTGAACTACCATACGTCCAGGACATAGCTACAGGGGGATCACTCCTTGGATTCCCCAATGAGATTGAAAGCAGCTTCTCTCATTCTTCGACGTCTGTGACTGTCTCTGATTCATCCTCCGGAGCTCCACCTGAAGTCACGACTGTGCATACACCGGCAGCTGGTGCTACGTTGAATCTGGCAGTCGAAGTAGGCCGCGCGTGGCTTTCGGATGAGGTTTTCTGGCCCAGGAATGAGCTGACCAGGTCCGGCAACCTGCGAAGCTATGGTGTAACATGTGACCCCCCCGATGACGCTGGAGGCCAGGAATGCGTACGGGAGAGTTTGGGGGGCGTAAATCCGCAGGCGCCAGACGGTCGCTGGAGCGAGGAATCGGAGTCTCAGTCGGACGTAGTGCCTCTCCTGCAGGCTTTCGCGGTTGTCGTTGCTCATGAGCTTGTTCTGACTGTAGCAGGAGAGCAGGCGTTTGTTGAGGAGGAATTCTCTAAGTGGAATGGCATAGTCCTTCTCTACTTGGAAGGCCAGGGCAACACCAATTCGCTCATATCTCCGTACCTTGCGCCGGAACAACTCCCTATAGGCACCTGGACAGGACGCCACAACTGCCAGCTTGCCCATTTCGTCGTTGCGCTCAACGGGTTCAAATCCCAATTGGGACGCGACGCCCTGGCCGGTCTGATCGCCGCGCTGGCGCAAGCACATCCCCCGGGCGGCGACCCCATTACAGAAGAAGCGGTGCGACGGATTCTGCAAGACAGTTTCGGCTATGAGTTGCCTCCCTCCGAAATGGCCTGTACACCTGGGGAAGCGCGAACGCCCGCCCGATGAGTAGGGCTCGTTGACATTAACACTTTTCCTCTTGCCCTGCGTAGGCACGAGGGTGTCCTTGCAAAAATGCGTAAAGTTTCTGCCACTGATAGTCGGCAATTCTCTTTGCAGACATCCTACTATTGTCGCCAATGTGACAGATCTAATGTAAATCCCATTTGAAACCAAGACTTTTCGAGCGGATCAGTCGATGGTATCGCCTCAGTCAAGTCTGCATTTACGCAATACGAAATACGCATTACGTAATACGCAAGATATCAGGTTCTCAAATTGAACGCTCATTAATTGAATGTCAACGAGACCGCCACATAGCATACACATGTCATTTTTGGGACGAGTAGAAATATCGTTGCAGACGAGGAAAACGCGGTATCCGTCTCGCAGCGACTTGAGGATATGGCTGGGTCGCATCCCTTCTTGAATTGGAGGCCAGTAGAAGCAGGAGGCTCTCTGCAAGAAATGACTATAGATCTCCGATCGATGTTCCAGACGTGGGTGAAGGTGTTGACCAAGCCCGGCGTAGACGTCTTCGAAGCCGAGCGCCTGAAACCATCAGCGACTCTGGCCACCGCGCTTGTGTGGATAGTTCTGGCAGGAGCGGTTACCACGCTGTTGGAGTTACTGCACGCGCGGCTTTACCCCTCTTTTTCGATGAACATGTGGCCATTCTCAAGTTTGATGCCATCGGAGTTTCTCGCCGCTTGGAAAGAGATGCCGGCCAGATCTCAGATTCAGATCCTGTCGGGTGTTCTCACCGCGCCAATTGTATTTATCATCTCGGTCGGAATCCAGCACCTGATCGCGTCCCAATTGGGAATGGACCGAATTCGTCTTGAGCCGTCAGGAGAGAAGCGCTTGGGCAGGTTTGGACGCTACGCTTATCTCAATGCAACATTTGGCGCACCTCTCTCTATCATCACCCTGCTATTGGACTTTGTGCCTCTCCTCAACTGCATTGCCTCCCTCATCCTGGCCATCTACCAGTTCGTGCTTGCCTATTTTGCTACGCGAGCGGAATACCGACTGCCCCGCGGTCGAGTGATCTTCGTAATCCTCGTGGGACCGATTTTCGTTGGTGGAGGGTGTGGTTTATTGTCGGGAGTTCTTTACAATTCAGGGATCGGTAGCTGAGTTGCCTCCGCGAATTAGGTGTCGTTAACATTTGGGGCGTCCTGTTCAAAATGAAACAGGAACCGGTCACCTGAGGGCAGAATCCGACCGTTTCTTGTGTGACTCTCGTGACCGGCGACCGCTGTCTGTGTCAACTTCAATGGGTTTTCTTCGCGGCCCTTCGTGGACAGAGAAGGGTGTTCTCTGTGGCACAGCGTGGTTCAAAAAGGGTGTTGCAGTGCCCCTTTGCGACCCTTCGAGCGCAGAAGGGGTTTTACCTGGCGTGCCTCAATAAAGGAAAACGTAAACGAGCCCTAATAGGTGATAGGCCCTTATCAACTACTGCACGCAGATCTGCCACAGGGCCTGTCCTCAATCTGAGCTGGTGTGAACACGATGAACATTACAGTTGACGACCTGACCAAAGTCTACCGCTCGAGGTTTTACCGCACGCACACGGTTGCCCTCGAGCATCTTTCCCTTACCATTGAGATGGGAATGTTCGGCCTGCTTGGACCGAACGGCGCCGGCAAGACAACCCTGATGCGGGTGCTGGCCACTTTGTTACAGCCCACCAGCGGCGCCGCTTATGTAGGCGACTGGAAAGTCGATGATCGCAACCAGAAATGGGAGATCCGCGCACAGCTCGGCTATCTGCCGCAAGAGATCCAGATGTACGACAATCTCTCCGCACGCGAATTCCTGGCCTTTGTGGCTGCCTTGAAGTATGTTCCTGCGGAAGAGCGCGGCCGGCAGATCGGGAAAATGCTGGAGGTGACCGGATTGAGCGACGCGGCGGGCCGCAAGATCAGGGCCTACTCGGGAGGTATGAAGCGGCGGCTGGGCGTAGCGCAGGCGCTTATCGGCAACCCCGAGGTTCTCATCGTTGACGAACCGACCGCCGGCCTGGACCCCCAGGAACGGGTACGCTTCCGTAATCTGCTCGTTGAGTTGGCGCGTGAGCGGCTGGTGCTGTTGTCCTCCCATATCACCGAGGATATCGCCCAGACCTGCTCGCGTCTTGCGGTCCTCGACCATGGGCAGCTGCGCTTTCACGGCGGTATCCAGACGTTGCTGCAAACGACGGCGGGGCGCGTCTGGGAGTTTACGGCGGTGGATCACGCAGTGCAGGAGCGAGAGGATTTGCGGGTGGTTGCCATCACCCACACGGAGCAGGGAACCCAATATCGAGTTCTGGCAGAAGAAAAACCCACTGCGGATGCGGTCCCAGCTTCCCCGACTGTTGAGGACGCCTACCTCTGGCTGATCCAACCGCGCAATACGTGATTCACGCCCGCTTGCCGCTCACACCTGTTTTTGTTCGATCAGCAGTCCCTCGCGTTGACTACACTATGTCCGGCAGTCGCTGCGCTAAGCGAGGAGGTGTTCGGCGACGTGACAGGGCCTGCGTCCTGCAAGCGCTGAACCAGGGATTGCGAGAAGATAGTGAAGAGGAGCGGGAAGGCTGTTGGGGCCAGCTATGGTCTTCAGTGCGTTTGCGATGCGTTCGTGTGTGTCCGTGTCGTCTCCCTGTGAGTGTGTGGGCCCCGTGAATCCCCTGTGAAAGATCGTTTTGCCCCGCTGAAGAAATTGGTTCGATCTTGACGGTATCCTTGATACCGATTCATGTGTCGGCGAAGATTCAAAATTTTTTGAAGGGCATTTTTTTCAGGCTGCGGAGTTCTCGGTGATGCGCGGCTAGCCGCGTCCTGCGCCCCAGGGCGTCCTCGCTTCGGACACTGTCACGCCCTCTACTGTTCTGACTCGATACACACTCTGTTGCCGGCTGCGCAAGATGGAAGTTGGAGCGCTCTGTTGCGCTGGTCTGCGATGTCGCCCCGGCACTCGTCAACCAGGACGGGCGCCTTTTCGATAGCACGCAGATCCATGCAGATCTGTCCCTTCCCGCGCCTGCAAACGCCGCGGCCTCCAAAGCCCCGTTCCCCTGTTTGTCGGGCAACCCCCTCCGCATGGCACCGCCGGGTCGCCCCGAACTCCTAGCCGATCAACGTCAACGCCGCCATGCATGAGCGGTACATCGGCCTGCCCGGCATCGACACCCAGATTAGGCGTCCGGATTCAGGACTTCTGAGCGAATTTGTCTCGATTTGAGATATTTTCGCGACATTTTGCC
>JAPPKT010000300.1 GCA_028819675.1 Caldilineaceae bacterium
CCAACGCCCCCTCTCCTACAACATGCCTCATCGACCGGGTGTCCATATTGGTGACAGGTGTCTAATCGAAGGTGTCCAGCCCGACCACGTCCCGCCAGTCCCAGCAAATTCCCGTCGGTGCCGGCCTTGTGCCTGCCCTCGCACGCCCAACTGACCGACGCCACCGTACGGCCAGGCCTGGCGCCTGCACTGCGTCTCGCCCAAAGACGCTAATCAACTTCAGCCACCGCAGCCATGGATTCCCCGCCAGACTGTTCCCATCCCAAATCTGGGATGCACCCGATGGCAAAGCACTCTTGCAATATCTAGTTCGATGCCGTACAATTCCGCTTATGACAAAAGTCAGCTCTGCAGTCCATCCCAATTCACAGTGTTCCAGTCCGGCAAACGGCCTGTCCAACGCGCCCGATGACGCCGACTCGCGACAGACGCCAGATGAAATGGTCGGCTTCCGCGAGCTTCTGGCCGAGTCCGGCCTGGATCATGTGCACGGGATGGAAGTCTTGCGGCTGATCAAGATGTGCGCCGGAGCCTACGACCGTATTCTGGGCGAGCGCATGCGCGATGAAGAAATCTCTCTGCCCCAATGGCGTGTCCTTATCCGCCTCTACCTGGCAGAACGCAATGGTCAGGCCGCCCTCACGCCTACAGACTTGGCACACAGCCAGCGTTTGAGCAAGAATACGATTAGCGCCCACCTGCGGGCCTTGGAGAAATCGCGCCTCATCGAACGCCAGCTGGACCCGAACGACCTGCGGGCCTTCCTTATCCGTCTGACGACTTACGGCAGGAGCCTGGTCCGCACGCGTACACCTCAGCATTTCGAATTTCTCAACGAGTTGATCGCGCAACTCTCGCCCGAAGAGTGCGAACTGTTGCAGGGGTTGCTGACTAAACTGGTTGACTCGCTGCAACGGGAACGCGAACCCGCCATCGGCCTGTAGGCGCCGGTAATCGAACCTTTGCACTTTGACCCTCTGCCCTAGGAGTGGCACGTGAACCAACGAAGACCATTCGGTAGACCTGGCGGCGGCCCCGGTGGACCGGGGGGACCGCGCGAGGGCGGCGGCAGCATGAAAGACTTGGGCCGCTCCATGCACTATCTGGGTCGCTACAAGGTCATCACATCGCTGGCCTATGCCGCCCTGTTTATCAGCATCGGGGCCCAGCTTATCGTTCCCCAGCTGGTGCAAAACGTGCTTGACGCCGTAACCGACAGCGTGTTCGCCCGGCAGATCCTTGCCCTGCCCGATTCGGAACGCGCCGCCGCGATTGAGCAGCTGCCGCTCTCCGTCGACCAGCTGACCGAACGTGCTGTCAGTGCCGAAGGGCCCATCTACTGGGCAATGGTCTTCATCGTTGTCTTTTCCCTGGCGCGCGGGCTCTTCGCCTTCGCACAGGCCTTCCTGGCCCAAAAGGTGAGTCAGGACCTGGCCTTCGATTTCCGCAACGAACTGTTCGAAAAGATCCAGCGCCTATCTTTCAGCTACCATGACCGCAATCGTACCGGCCAGTTGATGATCCGCGCCACCGACGATGTCGAAAAGCTCCGCATGTTTATCGGCCAGGGCATGTTGCTCGCCGTCCAGTCCATCGTTCTGCTCATCGGCTCGCTCGCTGTGCTGGCCTTCACCAACCTGACGCTGACCCTGATCATCCTCCCAGTGCTGCCCGTGGCGCTCATCCTCTTCATGGTCTTCGGCTCCGTCGCCCAATCACTGTTCGGCGAGATCCAGCGCCGGCTCTCGACGCTCAACGAGATCCTTCAGGAAAACCTGGCCGGCATTCGCGTCGTCATGGCCTTTGTGCGCGAAAGAGAGGAACAGGACAGGTTCGACAACGCCGCCGAACGGCTCATGGATCAGCACATTCGCGTTTCGAAAATCTTCAGCTTCCTCTTCCCCTTCATTTTTCTGATCTCTAACCTGGGTCAGGCCGCCGTCGTCTACTGGGGCGGACGCCAGATCCTCTTCGATACGCTCACGCTGGGTGAATGGCAAAAATTCTCCCTCTATCTCATCTATGTCTTCTTCCCCGTAGGCCAGCTCGGCTTTATCGTCGCCCAGATGAGCCAGGCCAGCGCCAGCGCCAAACGCATATTCGAAATCCTCGACGCTGAAAACGAAGTCACAGACAAACCTGGCGCACAGCCTATGTCGCAGGTGCACGGCCGCGTTAGCTTTACCGACGTGACCTTCCGCTACTTCAATAGCAGTGAACCTGTCCTCCAGAACGTCTCCTTCGAAGCCCAGCCAGGCGAGACCGTCGCCCTTTTGGGCGGAACCGGTAGCGGCAAGTCGACCATTATCAACCTTATCCCCCGTTTCTACGACGTGAGCGAAGGCCGCGTCCTCATCGATGACTGGGACGTGCGCGATGTCACACTGGACAGCATGAGGCGCCAGATCGGCATCGTGCTGCAGGAGACCAATCTCTTTACCGGGACCATTCGCGACAACATCGCCTTTGGCCGCCCCGACGCCACCGACGCCGAAGTCGAGGCAGCCGCCACGGCCGCCGCCGCACACGACTTCATCGTCAGCTTCCCCGACGGCTATCAGACTGCCGTAGGAGAGCGCGGTACAACCCTGTCCGGCGGCCAAAAGCAGCGCGTCGCCATCGCCCGCGCCCTCCTGACCGACCCGCGCATCCTCATCCTCGACGACTCCACCAGCAGCGTCGATGTCGCCACCGAGGTGCTCATCCAGAATGCGCTCGACAGGCTCATGGTGGGACGCACCAGCTTTGTCATCGCCCAGCGCATCAGCACCGTCGTCAACGCCGACCAGATCCTTGTCCTCGATAGAGGCCGCATCGTCGACCGCGGCAACCACGAAGAGCTGATGCGCACCAGCGCGATCTACACCGACATCTACCACAGCCAGTTGGTCGAAGACGCAGCTGTCGAGGAGGAAGCGCCGCTGTTCGCGGAAGTATAGCATCCCGCCGGCAGCAGCTGACCATGTTACGCACTATTTCTCCCAGGAGCGTGCCCGATGTTCGGTGACCGCATGTTACGGCAGGAGACGCTGAAGCCCAAGAGCGTCGGCGCCACTCTGGCCCGTTTCAGTAGATACTTTCGCCCCTACTGGTTCGGCCTGACCCTCGTCACCGTACTGATGGCAGTCAACGCCTATACTCAGGTGATCGGCCCCATCCTGATCGGCCAGGCAGTGGACTGCTATCTGGCGCCTGCCGCCTTCGGCGAAGTCGGCGAACAAAGCAGAGGTCTTCAACTCCCCGCACAAAGCGAGCCGCAGACGGAAACCGACAGCCAGGCCAACTGCTGGTATGCTCCGGAGGTCGCCCTGGGCGATCCCAGCCGCAATGACCTGCTGCGCGGCCTCCTCAACATCACGTTGGTCATTACCGCCTACTATCTGGTCGGATCCGTCACCGGCGGCTTGATGTTCTTCAGCATGAGTTGGACCGGCCACCACGTTCTGCGCCGCCTGCGCGTCCGCCTCTTTAACCACCTCCATCGCCTCTCTCTCGGCTTCTACACCCGCAACGAGACCGGCGATCTCATGAGTCGCATTACCAACGACTCCGATACGATTCAGCAAGTCGTCAGCTTTGCCCTCGTGCAGGTGCTGAGCAGCGTACTGCTCATCCTCTGGATCGTCTGGCAGATGGTCGTATTGAACTGGGCCTACGCCCTTATTAGCCTGAGCGTGGTGCCGCTCATGGGCTTGGCGACCCTCTGGTTCAGCACTCAGGCGCGCAAAGCCTTTCGCGTCACCCGCCAGAGCATCGGCGACGTCAACGCAGAGCTGGAAGAGGGCATCTCCGGCGTGCGCGAGGTCCAGGCCTTTAGCCGCGAAGAAACCAATATCGAGCAGTTCCGGCAAAGCAATGCCGTCAACCGCGACGCCAATATCAAGGCCGTAGCCTATACCTCCGCCTTGGCGCCGACGCTGGAAGCGCTCGGATTCCTCGGCATCGCCGTCGTCGTTGGCGTCGGCGGCATACTGCTTCTGCGCGGCCAGACACTGGCAGGTTCGGCCATCTCCCTCGGCCTGATCGTCACCTTCTTGGGCTATGCCCAGCGCTTCAACATGCCCATCTCCCAGATCAGCGTCATGTGGACCAATATCCAGAGCGCCATCGCCGGCGTGGAGCGTATCTTTGAACTGATGGACGAGGTCCCGGAAGTACAGGAGAAATTCGGCGCCCGGCCTATGCCCGCAATCAAGGGCGCCGTTTCCTTGCAAAACGTTAAAGCCGAATACGTGCCCGGGGAACCGGTCCTCAAAGGGATCAACCTGAACGCCCGTCCTGGCGAGACGGTGGCCATCGTCGGACCGACCGGCGCCGGTAAGACGACCATTATCAATCTGATCCCCCGCTTCTGGGATGTCACCGGCGGGGCCGTGCGCATCGACGGTATCGATGTGCGTGACGTACAGTTGTACAGCCTGCGCGAGCAGATCGGCATCGTCCTCCAGGATACATACCTGTTCAGCAGTTCGGTGATGGACAACATCCGCTTCAGCCGCGCCAACGCTTCCGACGAGGAAGTGATCGCCGCCGCAAAACTCGCCCAGGCGCACGACTTTATTCAGCGGTTGCCCGAAGGCTACGAAACCGTCCTCGGCGAACGCGGCGCTGGCCTCAGCCAGGGACAACGACAGCTCCTCGCCATCGCCCGCGCCGCACTGGCCGACCCCCGTATCCTCATCCTTGACGAGGCCACCAGCAGCGTCGACACCCGCACCGAGCAGAGGATCCAGGCCGCACTCAACGACCTGCTGAAAGAACGCACCAGCTTCGTGATCGCACACCGCCTCAGCACCATCCGCAGCGCCGACCAGGTACTGGTGCTGCAAGACGGTGAGATAATCGAACGGGGCACACACGAAGGGCTGCTTGCCCAGCGCGGCTTCTACTACGAACTCTACATGAACCAGTTCCGCCGCCAGGAAGATCTGCCCGTGCAGCCCAACGGAAGCCGTCCGCCTGCCGGTCCGGTTAGAGTACCGGCGAGACCGGCCACCTGAGGTAACACGAACAACCAAAACCGATACTAATGCTCCGAGCTCCCCGTTGGTTGCCAATCTGGTCCAGTTGAGATCGCCGGGAACCTGCTCTCACTGACTTCTGACTCCTGTCCTCTGTCCCTGCGGCTTCCCCAACCCTGTCCGCTCAACGTCGGCCTGCCGGCAGACGAATACGACCGCATCTGGTTCATGGCTAGTGCCGGCAATCACCGCACTGCCGGAGCGCCGGCGAACCGCCTCGCGTCGCCTATTTGGTTCAAGTTGTCATTTGGGTTCAAACAAGCGGGGAAAATGCCAAAGATTGATGGCCGGTTCACCTACTCCGACCGGAACTGCAGCCAGACCAAAGGGATCAACATGCCGATCACCACAATTGGTACGCTATCCCAGGGGGCAAGATTGACCTGAATCCACAGGCCGCCGGGAATAGCGTCTACTCCGTATAGTATGTATGCGCCCCAGCCCACGAGCATCGCCCACAGCAAACGCTGAACCAGCATCTGGCGCGGCATCACCTGCACCAGCACCACGAGCAGCAGCGCCAGCACCACAAACTGCGTCACCATGGCAATCGTCAACGAAAAGACATCGAGCTCGACCACCTCCGGCCTGACCACCGAAACGCGTGTCGGGACTGCTTCCGCCGTCGGCACAACTGTCACCGCCGCCCCCTGACTTGGCGCCGGCGTGGCCGCCCGCTCCGGGTTCGTAACCTCAATCTGCGTTCTGTCCGACGCCACGTCCGGGTCTGGGATGCGCGCCCGGATCTCCGTACTGGAGTCTGCCTCGACACTGTTGACTGCAATCAGGAGTGTGCCGGTTCTTTCCAAGAGCACTGATTTACGCGCTAACCCGTCCCGAGTGGGAACGGGATTTGACTGGATGGCAAGCTCCTCGCCCTCATAGATCAACCGGAAGTTCACCGGCGTTCCATCAGGGACTGTGTTCCCGTTGTGATCCAGAATCGGGCCGGCCTGCAACTCCAGGCTGTCACCGAGCTGCAGGTCGGTCTGGATGAGCACCACCTCGTCATCCTCCGCCTGTTCGCTGACAATGCCCTCGTTCAGGACAGTCAGGTCGATCCGCTGGTTCGGGTCCGGCTCCAGCCGTTCGACCAGGTTGCTGAAGCGCGTGCCTGGCACGCTGACCGGTGGCGCGCCGGTGACCGTCTGCGCGCGGAACAATGCACGCACGGCCGCCTCCAAAAAAGGCTGCGTCTTGGAGTATACACCGAGAAAAGCGGTCATCTTCCCGATCTCGGTCGAGTCAAAGAAGTATGGTTCGTTTAGCGCCAGCACCACCAGTTTGCTCCCTGGCAGCCGGTCGCTGCGTTGACGCAGAAACCGTTTGACCGCGTCGCTGCTGTCGTAATTCGCCACATCCACATCCAGCATGGCAAAGATCAGCCAGTCAGCGTTCAGGATCTCCTCCTCCAACGCCTCTGCAACCGAGGAGTCGGCCGTCCCGTTCAGAAGAGAATTCAACTCAGAAAAAGTACGACTCCTGATCTGCTCCCTCTGCAACTGGTTGGTCGCCTCCGGCCCGTAGAGCCGTAACATTATCTCTTCCAATGCCGTCGGCTCTACAACCGCATCCGCCAGGCAATCGTCACATTCATGCAAAATGCGACTATCGGTGAAGATCAATATATCCTCATCTTCGCTCGGCGGCGCAGGCAGCGGGTCGGTCAGCCCCGGGGAGTCGGGGAAGAAGATCGTCAGCGCCTCACTGGCGACCTGGTCCAGCAGCATCTGTGCCCTTCTCTGATTTTCGGTGCTGAACACCGCCTCCAGATCGGCCGGACCCACTACCACATCCCCCAGGTCGATCTCAACATCTACATTTGGCGAATCGACTCCCGCTGTCGCCCCATCGGCCCTGTTTTCTGGGGCATACAGCCGCACTTTCAACCGCAAAATCCGTCGCAACGAGGCATCCACTCGGGCTGCAAACTCGGCATCGTTTGTATAGCGCTCGCGGAAAAAGATGATCGTCTCTTTGATGTTGGCCCTCTCATCCAGCCAGCTGTCCGTCAACGAAAAATCTGCCAGAAAGAGCAGATCGTTACCGGCCGTAAACGCATCCAGAGCGATGCGCCGCCGCGGGAAATCCTGCAGTGGCGGGTCGTAGTAGCGGCGCACGGCCATCACACCTAGCGCATCGCTCATCAGAATTCCCCCCTCTGCACGCCAGGGAGCAAACTCGTCCAGATCCAGCAGAATGCCCAGCTCCTGTGCCAGACTGATAGGCGGCGTGCGCTCGCGACTGCCTTGGAAGCTGCTGAAACGAATATGCCCCGACATCAACGCCTCAGTAGCGGCCATCGTCCCATCTACTCGCAGGAGCGCAGATGGCCGCTCTGTGACCGCCGCAAATGGCGGCAGTTCGATTCGCTGCAACTCCTGTAAACTCTTCTGAATCGTCGCGATCTCCTCATCCGGCCGGCGATCTGTACCCCCTAGGCCAGGGAAATGTCCGGTCACCGTCGCCACACGACTGCCGCTGCCGCGGTGGATTCCTGTTACATAGGCCTGGCCCATTCGCCCGACCCAGTACGGGTCTCCGCCAAACGAGTGCAGCCCCAAACCGGTCACCAGGTCCGGACGCGGCTGTTCTATCACGTCCAGAGCCGGCCCCAGTATGAGATTCACCCCCACACTGCGCAACTCCCGACCGTGGACCGCACCGACCTCCTCCACCAAATCTGGATTCCAGGTGGCCCCCAGCGCCATCTGCGGCGGGATCGCGGTGAATCCGGCGCGCAGGGCCGTGCCCGGCATGCCGTCCCCCCCCTGTTCCACCCCGATCAACAGCGGAATCTCCAGCGGCAACCTCTGCTCCAGGCCGGACTGTAAAATACCCGGAATCGCCGGCCCGCCCTCCTTGACGTTCAACGCCTCCGTCGGTGCCAGGTAGATGCCGTACGCCAGTGCCTGCAGCTGATTCGTAAGCCGCGCGATGTCCTCCGGTGTCGTACCACTGTAGTTGCTGAAATTGCGGTTCCAGGGGCTGATTACCACACCGCCCACCCGGTACTCCTCTATCAACTCGGCAACGTCGCTTCTCGGTCCGAGATCGCTGCCTTGAAAGGTGACCACAAACAGCTGGCCAACCCGATCAGCCACGCTCATACCCGCGATCAAGTCGTCAAGACGCGCTTCCAGTATCTCATCCGGGCCCGGTGTTGACGTAGGTGAAGGGGTGGGCGTTGGGGATGGTGTTGGCGTATGCGTGGGTGTGTTCGTGGGTGTGACCGATGGCGTGAGCGCCAAACTGGTCGCCTCAGCCGCCGCAGTCGCAGTCAACTGCGCCCCCACGGTGGCCGTAGCCCGAATCGACTCAAGCAACTCCTGGGCCGAACGGGTCGCCGTGGCAGTGGCCGCCTGCAGTTCCGCCGCCGCAGTCGTATCTGTACGCTGCGTACCGGGGGAAGGCGTTCCCTCCACCTGGGCAGCAGCTAGCTTAACAAGTGGAACACCGCCGCCAAAGTCGAATGCCAGCAACGCGGCAGCCAGCAACGCGGCGGCCAGCGCAAAGATGCGCAGACGAGCCCCGCCGCTACGCCTGGCACCCTTTCGATGGCTTCGCTGCCCGCAACGGAATTCTCTCATCAAATCCGATTATACACGATCAACCCATCTGTCGGAATGACCAATCCCGCCCCCAGCGTAGCATCCGGCGCCGTCAAAAACTGAGGAAACAAACCGACGGCGCACACCGCTTTCATGCCCCTGCGCCAACACCCGTTGGGGCACCCCTTGCGAATGCCCTCGCCTACCCTCCCAATATGGCCTGCATACCACACCAATGCCGGCATCCCATAGTGCAATCCCATTCCCGGCAAACGAAGTGGCGTTTCTCTCTCCTCACTCCTCTCTTCTCTCTCCTCGCTCTTTTGGGCGGTCGGGCCTATTCGGCCCTCCCTTGTGCGGGG
>JAPPKT010000525.1 GCA_028819675.1 Caldilineaceae bacterium
CGCGCCGCATAGAGTGTGTGGCTAATTTCACCTTGTCGTCCCGCGGCGGCCGGGCTTCCACCCCCCCCACCCCGCGTCTCGGCAGATTCCAAATATGTGCCAGCGCAGGCGAGGCAGCTCCCAAATATGCCGAACGTTCACCGCTATGACCATCGCCAGCCCGCTACAGAGATTCTGATGGTACATTCCCCCCAGACAGACCGCACACAGTACACACCCAGAACATGGCTTGGTAACTCCCTTAGCTGGAATAAACAAGGCCCGGCGTGAGCCGGGCCTGCATCTGCGAGGACACTATCTGACTGAGGTCGGTACGTCAAATCCAGTTATTCGGCCGCCCTTGCATTGACAATCGCCAGCAGCGCGTTCGTCTGGTCAAGCTTAACCTTATAGACTTCGAAATCACCGAAGTAGGCCCGGTCGTACTTATCGCCCTCGAACTCCCCGGTGAAAAACCAGCGCTTCGTGTATTGCATCGAGACGAGCATGCCTGTGCGTACGTCATGGCAAGTCAGACCATTATATACCGTCGTCCATCCGCTCTCCTCTGCAACTTCCGCTACCTGTTCATCGCTGCACCAGACCTCTATCTCTTCTCCCGATTCCAGGTGGAAGAGCGCATTGGCAATCCCGGGCCGGGGCCCAAGCCAGTAGTTGAAAAAGAACAGACCGGTCGAGTTAGGATAGCGCTCGGTACCCTCGATTCGGTCAATCTGGTGTGGCCACGTGGAATCCTCTCCGCACGCCTCCTCCCAGGTAACGATTCGATTGATCGCCAGCCAGCGAAGATCGCGATCGTTGTGTATCTCCGTTCTGGAAACGGCGGAGCACTCGTTCACCGCGCAGCGCCGCGATCCGCATTCATACTCCACATTCCACGAGGCCGCAAGGTCCTCTGGGAAGAGTGGGATCAGTGTCGGCAATGCCTCAGCGCTTTCATCCGGTGTCACCACAATCTGAGACATCCAGGCAGTCAGGGTAGTCTCCTCTTCTGCACTGTCCTCGTTGTCGATGCAGCAAACGCGCCACCATCCTTCAGCCGTCCGTCCGGTCGTGGTAAAAGTATCGCCTTCCACGGCCCGACCCACAATCTGAAAGTCGATACTGGGTCCGCTGCGAATGTTGGCTCTGGGTCGCCTTACCGTCAGAATCGCAGGTGCGGTACTCTCGCTTGGCGCTGCTTCTTCCTCTACCGGACCTTGCGAAACGGCTGCGCCGTTAACCCTCTCCAACGGCACCACCCCTGGAGGCAAGGCGTTCTCCTCTTCAACCTCAGCAACTTCCTGTGCCAAGGCCAGGTTGGGATCTTCATCAGGAATTGGAACGCACGCGGCCAGCAACACCACACTAAGGCCCAAGAGGGCGCACGTCAACACCCCGCGCTTCCGCATAGTAACACGCAACCACGTTCTTGTCTGTAGCAAATGGCCTGATCTGTGCATCAACTTATCGGCGCTAATCATCTCTGGTTTCGCCTTTGTTCATGAAACTTGCAACTTACTTGGCTGGGGACGGCCGGTGAGGAAATGTTCGGCGGCCCGCACCTGGCCGCCGCATTATTTGCTGGTGATTTACAGTATCTTCTGGGACTTCAGTATAGCCATGTTGTGGCGGAAAGACAATAGTTGTGTTCTAATGGAAGTCGTCCTTCTTGCCTTCCAATCAGGCACGAACATCAGCTGTTCGCCATACGTAGGCCTATCGTGCCACAACCAAACATTTTAATCTAAGAGCAAAGTGAACGGTCCTGCAAACAGGCGTAAGCCTCAATCCCACCCACTGCAATCTGCATCGGCATCCACTGGTCTCCAGGAAGTTCCGCATACTGAGGCCGCCAAGGATCTTCCGGGAGCCATCGCCCTTGACGTGAACGCATCCAATATGCACGCGGCAGCGCTTGCCGTCGTCGTGCCTACCTATAACGAGGCCGACAATCTGGAAGAGTTGGTCGAGACTCTCTTCACTTTGCCGCTTAAGAACCTGCGCCTGGTCATCGTTGACGACGACTCCCCCGACGGCACGGGCGCACTGGCCGACAAACTGGCGCAACGCTACAACCAGGTCCACACACGGATTTCGGTTATCCATCGACCGCAAAAGGCCGGACTGGGCACCGCCTATGTCGCCGGCTTTCAGCGCGCCCTTTCAGATGGCGCAGAGTACATCGTTCAGATGGATGCCGACTTCAGCCACAGTCCGAACTACATTTTGCAGATGCTCGGCGTCGTCTTCGCCACTGGCATGGACGTTGTCATCGGCAGCCGCTACGTGCCGGGCGGAACGCTGGACGAGAACTGGAGCTGGTGGCGAGGTCTTCTCAGCAAGTGGGCCAACATGTACTGCCGCACTGTCCTGAAAATCCGCGTACGCGACATGACCGCCGGCTTTAAGCTCTGGCAGCGCAGCGCGCTTCAGGATATCAAACTGTATACTGTCAGAAGCAACGGATACATCTTTCAGGTCGAAATGGCCTACCTCAGCGAAAAGCTTGGCTTCCACATCATCGAGCTCCCCATCCACTTTGAGGATCGACGCGTCGGCCAGAGCAAAATGAATGTGTCGGTCAAAGTGGAGTCTGTCTGGCGCGTCTGGGAACTGCTGTGGCGGCATCGCAAACGTGTTTCAGGTGCCAGGGAGCCGCTGACTCAGCCTCGGCCAGTCATTGATAGCAGCCGGCCGGCCCCGCACCGTTAGATGCCGCCGCGCCGACTCGCCAACATAATGCACCGGCTTCGAAGCTTCCGCCCCGACCTGCTCGCCCTCGCCCTCCTGACCGTCCTGCCCCTTATCTGGTTCAGCCCGGTTCTATTCGCCGGTAACACGCTGCTGCCCTATGACAACCTCTACCGCTTCCAGCCTTGGCAATCTCTGCAACCCGACATCACGCCGCACAACGAGCTGCTGAGCGACCTCGTCCTGGAAAATGCAGTCTGGAAACTGCATGTACGTCGAACACTGCAGCAAAATGAGATCCCGCTCTGGAACCCGCAACTGTTTACCGGCGCACCCTTTTTCGCCGCCGGCCAGGCCAGCGCCGCCTACCCCCTGAGCGCACTCTTCTACCTCCTTCCTATTGAGATAGCGTTCGGGTGGTTCACCGCGATCCAGCTGGCCATCGCCGGGGTCAACGCCTATCTGCTCGGCCGCGTACTGAAGCTGCGGCCTGTGGCCGCTCTCTTCAGCGGTGTCGCCTTTCAGTTCAGTGGCTTCATGGTTGTAAGCGTCGTCTTCACCATGGTCATCGCCGCCGCCTCCTGGCTCCCTCTCCTCCTGGCGACAATCGAAAGGATGATCCGGAAGCAGGAGCAGAAAGGCGTAGCCGGATTCCGCCCCATCCCCTATGTGGTAGCCGGTATAGGAATAGTCGGGTTGGTTGTACTCGCCGGTCACCCTGAGTTCCTCTACTATACGCTACTCGTTTCGGGTATCTACACCATCGCTCGCCTTCTCGTAGCATGGCGGAGACTTCAACACCCGGGTGGTGATCACCAGGCGCAGACGCCCTCCTCTGACCAACCCCGCCGCGAAGGCAAAAAAAGGCACGTCCTGCACGCGCTGGCCAAAATCGCCGCCTGGATCCTCCTGATCCCGCTCTTGGGCCTTGCCGCCGGCGCAGTCCAACTCCTGCCCCTTTATGAGCTGGTGCAGCAAAACTTCCGCGAAGGCTCCGCTTCATACCGGCAGGTCGTCGATTGGGCTTGGCCGGACCGCCACATCCTTACCTTCCTCCTGCCCGACATCTTTGGCAACCCCAGCCATCACCACTGGTTCGATCTCTGGGCTCTCCGCTGGCAGCCGGCGACCGTTAACTGGCTGGGAGAGGCCAGCAATACCATCTTCTGGGGCATCAAGAACTACGTGGAGGGCGGCAACTATGTCGGAGTCAGCACATGGCTGCTGGCCGCGCTCGCGGTCGGCGTCCCCCTCGCAACCTCCGTCTCCCGTTCGCGCGACCACAATTCCCGCATGCCGCATAACGCACAGAGTCAGCTACGCGTGCCTACGTTTCTCTTCTCCTCGCTGGCGCTGGTCTCCCTGCTTTTTGCATTCGGCACGCCACTCTACGCCCTCCTGTTCTTCGGCCTGCCCGGCTGGGACCAGCTTCACAGTCCCTTCAGATGGGTCTTTCCCTTCACCCTGGCAATGGCAGTTCTCGGCGGAATCGGATTGGAGCACGCCCTCTCCTTCAGCACGAATACCAGCAATCAACGTGTCCTCGCATTCGGGCGGCTCCGCATCCGCCTCACCTGGCTCGTCGGCCTTCTCGCCCTTTCTGCTGCTGCTGCGGGCCTGACCGCGCTCCTGGCCGTCGCCGCCAGTTACTTCATTCCTTCACCCTTCGTCAACCTCGCACAGAGGGCTGTGGAAGCATCCGATCTGGCCCAAGCGGCATTTGCCGATGGACGCATGTTCTGGGGATACCAGAGCGTCGGCATCGCCCGCTTCGGCGCCTTTGCGCTTGTGACCGGGCTGCTACTGTGGCGACTCACAAGAACGGATGACAGAGCTGCCAGGCGAGAAGAGACAGATGACGGCGCGCCCGGTAGTGGGAGATCCATGGCACGCCTCTTCACATTTCTTCCCTTCTCCTTCGTTGCCCTTCTCGCACTCGACCTATTCGCCGCTCATGGCACCTTCA
Organism: Caldilineaceae bacterium; assembly: GCA_028819675.1. The sequence continues at coordinate 4,640 of JAPPKT010000525.1, forward strand.
ACCCCGCCTCCGACCCAGCCCTTTCACCGCTGCGAAATGTGCCTCCCGTTGTCCGATTCATCAACCAGGAGGCAAATATAGGCTCAAATGACGAGATCCGCTATGCCCCCTTCCGCTTCACCACCTTTGACCCTCCTGGTAGCAAGACCTTTAACGCCAATGTCGGCATGTACTATGGATGGCAGGACATCCGCGGCTACGACTCAATTATTCCAAAGCAGTACGTTAACCTGATGAATCGCGTCGCCGACCAGAGCGGCGAACTGCTCTACAACCGCATCGCGCCGCTCTACGCATCCGCCGGCCCGGCCAACAACCACAATCCCTTCGCCGCGCTCGAGAATCCCTTGCTCGACCTTCTCGGCGTTAAGTACATTCTGTCGGAGTTGGTCGTCCCCAATTCAAACTCGTGGCGGAAGGTCTACGAAGATGACGCCCTTCGAGTCTATGAGAACCTCGAGGTCTTCCCCCGCGCCTTCATTGCTTTCGAGGCGGTCGTTTTGCCCGCCGCAGAGCAGCCGCTCCTCGAAGCAGACTTGCGTCAGATCGTTTTCATCGAGGAAGCGCCAGCCGCGAACGAAGCCCTCATCCCATCCAGTCCTGAGACGGCAGTCACCTCAATCAGCCGCTACACGGCCAACACCGTCTTCATCGACGTCAACCTCAGTGACAGAGGCTGGCTGGTCCTCACCGACGCCTACTTCGATGGCTGGACAGCCTACCTGCGGCCCTTTGGCGGCAATGAGAACGACGAACAGCAACTGACCATTCACCGCGCAAACTCGGCTTTTCGTGCCGTCTACCTGCCCCAAAGCGGCCAGTGGACCGTCCGCTTCACCTACAGCCCCATGAGCTTCAAACTCGGCCTCTATATCAGCTTCCTGGCAACCATGCTCAGCCTGTTGCTACTGCTGTGGTGGGCCTGGGGCCGCTTCTATCGCCCCGAAGCGACCGCCGGCGCAGCCCGTACCGTCGCAAAAAACTCCGTCGTCCCCATGGGCCTGAATCTGGCAAACCGGATTATCTACTTCGTCTTTGCCATGCTGTACGTGCGTATACTGGGCCCGGAAGGGACAGGACAATACGCATGGGTGATAGCCGTGTACGGCATTTTCGAAATCCTGAGCCGCTACGGCCTCGGTACACTGGTCACTCGTGAAGTCGCAGCCGACAAGAGCAAGTCCAGCCTCTTTCTGACAAATGTACTGTCCCTTCGCACTCTCCTTTGGGCAGTCAGCATCGTTCTGATGGCTCTTGCCGTCGGGGGCTCCCGGTTCACGTCCTCAGTAGGCGGGGCATCCAATTGGGGAGGCTCTTTGGCCAACCTGTGGGCCTCATTCCTGGCCGTGACGACGGGCTGGTCCGGAGTCGAGAGCACCTTGGGGGCGCCGGCTCCAATCGGCCTCGTAGAACTACAAGCAGTCGCCGTCTTCGCACTGGTGATGCTGGTTGCCAACTGGTCCGATTCCTTTAGCAGTCTGTTCAACGCCTTCGAAAAGATGGAATACACCGCCGGCCTCGGCATCGCCATGGCCCTGCTTCAGGTAACGTTGGGCGCGCTGGTCCTTCTGCTCGGTTGGGGAATCATCGGGCTGGCCTGGGTGGCGCTGCTCGTCAACACTGTCCAGCTCATCTGGCTGAACTGGCTCGTTCGCTCAACGCTGTTCAGGCCCCAATGGAAGTGGGACTGGGCACTGCAGAAATGGATGCTTTCGACCAGCGGCCCGCTTATGATCAACCACCTCCTGGCCACGGTCTTCTGGCGCATCGACATCTGGATTCTCCGCCCACTCGTCGGGGCCGCCAGCGTAGGCCTCTACAGCGTCGCCCTCAAATACTTGGATGGCCTCAACATCATCCCCAGTACATTCACACTGGCCATATTCCCGCTGATGAGCCGCCTGGCCAGGCAGGAAGGCGCTGCCCTGCTGAGATCCTACACGCTTGGCGTTCGCCTACTGCTCATCGTAAGCCTGCCGCTGGCCGTTACGGTTACCTTGCTGGCCCAACCTCTTATCTTTCTCCTCGGAGGCGTCCAATTCACCTCCGCATCCAGCGAAGTCGCTCTGATTTCAGACCGCGCCTGCCAGGTGTTCGGGGCGATAAACGGGACCGTCAACTGCGAAGCGCTTTCTTCCAGAAGCGGCTCAGTACTGGCCCTGCAGGTAATCATCTGGAGCATCCCCATTGGCTTCGTCAACAGCGTGACCCAATACGTCCTCATCGCCGCCGACCAGCAGCGCTATCTGACCAAGGCCTTTGTCTTCGGCGTCGCTTTCAATCTGGCAGGCAATCTCCTCTTAATCCCCGTGTTCAGCTTCATCGGCGCCGCCGTCGTAACCATCCTCAGCGAAATCTGCCTGCTCCTCCTCTTCGCCCGCCGTGTTCACCGCAGCGTCGGCGTCACGCCCTGGCCGGATCTGGTCTGGCGGCCGTTGGTCTCCGCCGTCGCCATGGGATTCCTTCTTTACGGTCTGTCCGCGATCGGCGTCAATGAATGGCTCGCCATCCTGCCCGCGCTGGCGGCCTATGTCGGCGTCTTCGCGCTGATAGGAGGCTTGGCCGATGCTGACCTCCAGCTTGCAGCCAGGTCTCTGCTGCAAAACCGTCTCGCCTCGCAGACACAACAAGAGGCCGGAAGCGCATAGCCGAGGCGAAGCGTCTTAGGTGCTCCTGGCCTTACGCCGCAGTTCATCAACGAGCGCGCCAGGGCAGAAGCGTAAAGCCGTTCGCTTCCAACCATTCAGGGTCCGGCCCGTCCCAGCCAAACCGGTCAAAATCGATCCGACCGTCCGCCTCGAATCGGACACCCTCTTCCATCAGCAGTTTGCGTTGGCGGTCCGTCGCCAAAGGATCCCCCCGCGGGCTGACCCCTCCCTTAGCGTTCACGACCCGCTGCCACGGCACGTCAGTATCAGCCGCCAATCCGCCCAGCGCGTAACCGGCCATTCGTGGCGAAGCCGCCCCCGCAATCCACGCAATCTGCCCATAGGTCGCGACCCGCCCAAACGGGATCTCCCGAACGACCAGAAGCATCCTTTCGTAAATGCTCACCGCCTCCCCGCCCATCCTCTCTGCTCCCCGCACACCGCCATCCTTCTCTTGTATCCTGCCTAAGGCCGCTCCACCCTGATACTGCGCCACAACATCCGTACACTACCTCCCTGACCCCATGCCTTCAGTGGCCACTGACTACTGACCACTGACTACTGGGGCCTTATGCTAGTTAGCGTTTGAAAAAAGTCCCCTGGTGAGATAACTTTGGAAGTCTCCACCAACCAAGGTAGCTCACCAGGAGGACCAATCGAATGATAGCCCACTTTGACGACTTCTGTCTATGGGTGTATGTGCTGGTTGACGACATGTACAAGGAACTGGAAGGACATTTGAGACGACCCGGGCCGAAGCCTAAGTGTAGCGACAGTGAATTGATTGCGATCAGTCTCATCGGCGAGTGCCTGGGATGGGACGTGGAAACGGAGATGCTCAGTCATATGCAGGCACATCGGGATAAGTTTCCGATCATACCGGATCAGAGCCGCTTCAATCGGCGGCGACGAAACTTGATGGGGACCATCAACGAGATGCGACGCATGATGTTGGCCAGGACGGAGCTTTACTGGGACGAGCATTGTGTCGTCGATAGCCTGCCCGTCCCTGTGGTTAAATTCCATCTGGCGCCGCAATCGCGCATCAGATGGTCCGATTGGGGGGCCGATTATGGGCCGGTTTCCTCCAAGAAGATAATGATCTTCGGTTACAAGCTGCATATGCTGATCACATTGGGTGGCCTCATTATCGACTTCGAGTTAGCTCCGGCGAGCAAGCTTGACTTGGCTGTCGGCCGTGAACTCCTTGCAGGACACAAAAACCGCATCGTCATCGGTGACAAGGCCTACGTCAGCGCACCGGCAGCTGAGGACCTCTGGCATTACAATCGCATCTGCCTGCTCACCAAACGGCGCAAAAACCAGAAAAAACAACTCACCAAACACATCCGCCGCCTCTATGACTCGGTCCGCCAAATGATCGAAACCGTCACCAGTCAACTCGAAGCACAATTCTCGATTGAAACCAACCGCGCCCATACGTTGTGGGGCTTGTGTGCTCGACTCTACACTAAGTTGGCTGCACATACCCTCTGCATCTATATCAACCGTCTCTTGGGCGCACCTGACTATCTGAAAATCAAGAAATTGGCCTTTCCCAACTAGCATAAGGCCC
>JAPPKT010000609.1 GCA_028819675.1 Caldilineaceae bacterium
AATCCACGTGGACGCACGCCGCTGTCGAGACCGGGCCGTAAGGGTTGTGGGGTGCTAGACCCGCGTAATATACCTCCGCCTGCGCCGCAATGCGCCGAATCTCGCTGATGCCGCCCGCGTGGCAGGCATCCGGCTGTAACAGGCTCGCTGCCCCAGTCTCCAGAATCTCGCGAAAGCCCCAACGAGTAAACAGTCGCTCACCCGTGGCAATCGGAATGTTGGTGGCGCGGGCTACCTGCGCCATAGCCGCCGGGTTCTCCGCCTGCACAGGCTCCTCCATGAAGAACGGATAGTACGGCTCAAATCGATGAGCGTACCGAATCGCCATCTGCGGCGTTACCCGCCCGTGCATATCCAACAAAATATCCACGCCGTTGCCGACCGCCTCCCGCACCGCTTTCAGCCCGGCCTCCGCTTCATCCAATACCCTTGGCCCGTCCAGGATATTTGTGATCGGTATCGGGACCGTCTTGACCGCGTCCCAACCCTTCGCCGCCTTCGAAAGCGCGCTCTCCGCCATCGCCTCGGGCGTGTCGCCGCCAAAATGCGTGTACATCCGTACACGGTCCCGTACCTTCCCGCCGAGAAGCTCATAGATCGGCTTGCCCGCCTCCTTGCCCTTGATGTCCCACAACGCCTGATCGATCCCCGAAAGAGCGGACAGACCGATGACGCCCTGTCGCCAGAAGCCGCTGCGATAGAGCACCTGCCAGCAATGTTCCACCTCAAGCGGACTGAAGCCCAGGATCATCGGCTCCATGTCCTGCACACAGCCGGCCACCGCCCGCGGTTTCCCCTCTACAGTGGCTTCTCCCCAGCCCACCAGCCCTGGCTGATCCGTCTCCACTTTGACAAAGACGAACGTTTTTCGCTCCCCCTGCGCAAAGACTGGTCTGATTGCAGTGATCTTCATTGTAGATTTCCTCGTGGGTGCTGGCAGCGCTGTTCAGGCTGCCTCCAACATTTCCTGTACCATTGACTCTGCCAGCTGGCGTTCCGCCTCGCCGGCCTCGATCTCCCCATCGAGAAGTCCCTTGCGCAATCTGCGCATGATCTGCCCATACCCCGGGCCCGGAGGCAATCCCATCTGGAGGAGGTCTCTTCCATCCAACGCGGGGCGAACGTGCCGCCATCTGTGCACGTAGCAGTTCAATCGCCTGTGCAGCAAGGGATCCTCCTCCACAAGCGAAAGCAGCAGCAACACAGCCGGCTGCGCCCTGTCGAGAATGGCCACTACTTCGCTTGGCCGTTGCTGTAAGTCGGTCAACTCCGGCACGTGTTTCTTGACCATCCTGAGCTGGCGCATCAGCCCCTGTGTTCTTCCTCGTAGCCGCAGCCTTTCGCTCAGTTCCTTTTCTATCGGTGACGCCTTGCCTTCGTTTTCGCAATCTACCGGCAGCACATCGAAAATGAGAAGTCCCCAATAGAGTCGTTCCACCGGCGTGTCGTCCAACTGCAGCTGACCTGCTATCGCCTCAACCGCACTGTCGTCGCCCCCGCTCCCTGCCTCAATTTGCCTCCCCGCCCTCAGGAAATCCCGAAGCGATGCGCACCGACTGGCAAAAGACTCTCCGGCCCGCAATGCAGGATGTATCCGGCTGAGAATGCCCAATTCGTCTAGGCGTTGAACTGTATCTTCAGGTCTCTCTTCCCGGAATATCCGGTCCAGCTCCTGTCGAATTCGCGCCGCCGTAACGCGCCCAAGCAACGGCGACGCATCCACAAGATGCTCCAGCGTCCGCGCGTCGATTCGGAACCGAAACCTCTGTTCATAGCGCACAGCCCGCAGGATTCTAGTCGGATCATCCACAAAACTGAGGCTGTGAAGAACCCGCAAAACTCCCGTCCTCAGGTCTGACAACCCGCCGTAGAAATCTAGCAAGTCCCCCCATCTGTCCGGAGTGAGAGCGACAGCCAGCGTATTGACTGTGAAATCCCGCCTGTGCAGGTCCAGTTTGATGCTGCCCTGCTCAACGGTCGGCAGCACGGTCGGCTCCGTGTAGAACTCGGTGCGCGCTGTAACAAAATCAAGGTGTTCTGGCAACCGGCCTGGATCGGCCCCCTCGCCGCTGGCTACCAGGTCAGGGCACGTCATCGGGTAGCCGGGCTCGTCGAGAATCCACTTGGCTGTACCGAATCGGGCGTGCGTGACAATACGCCCTCCACACCTGCTCTGAATGCGCTCCGCTAGTTCGATCGCATCCCCTTCGACCACCAGGTCCATGTCCAGGAATCCAGCTCTGTCGGAACTGTCGAGGCGCCCCAACAGCAGGTCTCGAACGAATCCGCCGACAACATACACCGCATGTCCCATCTCAGCCGCAGTCTCACCCACTAGCCAGAGTAGCCGGTGTTGGCTTTCGGTAAGGATCTCTCCCAATTCTCGACTGACATCCGGAATCTTCGGCGGAGCCTCCTTCTCTTCGCCCCAAAGTTTAAGCAGATCAGTTCGCGTAACAATTCCGACCATCTCGCCGCCGGCATCCACAACAGGAATCTGTCCCCAACCACTCTCGATCATCAGCTTGTGAAGTGTGCTGATTGGCGCATTCGCACGAACCGTATACTCTCCTTGGCGCATCACTTTATGAACCGGTAGCGTGCCCAGCCGGTGGCCGAGGGTCCGGTCTGCCTCGCGTCGAGTCAGGATCCCCACCAACCTGCCGCGGCCGTCCTCTCCTCCGTGAAGAACGGGAAACCCTTCATGGCCGTAGCGCTGCATCAACCCCATCGCATCGGCTACGGTCATCCCGTCCTCCAGGGTACGTGGTCGACCCCGGCTCATGATCTGTGCTACGGTTGCCGGAGCCACCGCGTGCTCCTGAACCAGCTGGCCGATACGCTCTCTAACCGCCGCAATATCGGTCCCTTCCAGCAGGGCAGCAGCTGCTCGCCTGTGGCCTCCGCCCCCAAGACGCCCAGTGATCAGCCCGACGTCGATGGCATCGGTGTTGCTCCGGGCCACAACTTGCACGCGATCCGCTAAGTTTACGACGACAAACAGTGCATCTGGGTTGAAAAGATCGTTCAGCCGGTGTGCAAGGCCGCTGAGTTCATCTTCATAATCGGGGGCATCCGCCATCGCCAGCACGACGTTCTGACCTGCAACCGTCAAGTGCTCCGCGCCATCAGTCAACTGTGCGGACAGTTCTTTCTGCGCGTCGGTGGGAGGGAAATTCAGGAAACGTCGCATCACGTCCAGACGGGCGTCCTGCTCGACGAGCCAGGCCGCGCAACGAATGTCGCGATGCGTCGTGGAGGGATACAACAGGCTGCCGGTGTCTTCGTAAATTCCCAACGCCAGCAGGGTGGACTGAAACGGGGAAAGCCCTCTGTTCTGCTGCATCAGACGCTCAACCAGCAGCGTGGCATTGGCACCCGTCGTATGTGGACCAAGGGAATCCTGCCAGACCTCCCAACCCGATGGCAGCGGCTCGGTCGCACTATGGTGGTCAATCACCAGATGCCGGCAATCTTCCCCCATTCCCTTTACCGCGTTAAATCTCCGCGTGTCGACGACAATCGCCAACTCGACGCTGCCGCGCGGCAGATGTCGTGGATCGACGAAAGGAAACTGGTTTCGGTACAGCGAAAGGAAGGCCTGGACGTTGCGTTTCAGTTTCCACGGCAGGACTGGCAACGCCTGTGGGAAGAGCAGTGCTCCCCCCAGCAAGGAGGCTAACGCATCAAAATCTGCAAATTCGTGGGTGAGAATGACTGTCTGGCTGCGCATCGGTGAAATCGGTAAGGCCGCCCATGGAAACTGCAAACTACTATACCCATCGCCATCCGGATGGGCAAGCACAGGGCTGAAGGTGTCCTGCCTCCAGGGCAGGCCTATTCCGACTCCATCGACAGGACCGCTAACCGCCCTCTGAGCGGCGCAATAGCGCCAAGGCAGCCCTATTGTGGCGTTCGGCTAACTTGGGTACGTCAATGTGAGGAGGAACGCCGTCCTCAACCAGGAGCCGCCCGTTGACAAAGGAGAAATCGACAGGCTGCGGCGAACAGAAAACCAGCGCCGCAACCGGATCATGCACCGCGCCCCCAGCGAAAGTTAACGCCGAAAGGTCAAATCCGATTACATCCGCCGCCATCCCCGGCACCAGCGCACCGACATCGTCGCGCCCCAACACAGAGGCCCCGCCCAACGTGGCGATCTCCAGCGCCTCCCGCGCCGTCATGCCCTTGGGATTGCCCATTACCCGTTGCAGCAACAGGCACTGCCGCACCTCTTCCATCAAGTTGCTGCCATCATTGCTGGCGCTGCCGTCCACGCCCAATCCCACGTTCACACCCGCATCCCGCATCGCCCGCACCGGAGAAATACCGCTCGCCAACCGCATATTGCTCGTAGGGCAGTGTGCTGCACCTGTCCTTGTGCGCGCAAACTTACCGACCTCCTCCTCATTCAGATGCACGCAGTGGGCATGCCAAACGTCATCGCCTAACCAGTCCACAACCTCAGCATAAGTTCCGGGCCGGTAACCGAACCGCTCCATGCAGAAATCTTGTTCGTCGAGTGTCTCCGCCAGATGTGTGTGAAGGTGTACATCCATCTCAGGACCAAAAGAGCGGGCAAGTGCTGCGCAATCGCGCATCAACTCCTGCGTGACGCTGAACGGGCTCGTCGGGCCTATCACTACCCGGCGCATGGAAAATCGGGATGCGTCATGATACGCTTCCACTAATCTCCGGGACTCGACAAGAATGTCGGGTTCCTGTTCCGTCATCCAGTCCGGCGGCAAGCCCCCTCTGCTCTCGCCAAGGCTCACACTGCCTCGCGCGCCATGGAAGCGGACGCCGATCTCCTCCGCGGCCTCGAACTGGTGGTCCAGACGCGTCCCGTTTTGCCACAGGTAGTGGTGGTCGCTGCTGGTTGTGCATCCACTCAAAAGTAGCTCCGTCAACGCCACTTGTGTGCTGACATGTACATCATCAGGACCGATACAGGACCAAATGGGAAACAGAGCGCGCAACCAGTCGAAAAGAACGCCGTTTTGCGCGGCCGGAACTACCCGCGTAAGAGTCTGAAAGAAGTGATGGTGCGTATTGATAAAGCCTGGAAGGACTATCTTCCCGCGCGCGTCAAGATGAGTTGTCGAAGAGTCGGTATTCGCCCTGTCCTTGTACTCTGCCGGCAAGTCGATAGTCGCGCCCACCCAGACTATCTGCGGACCCTCCATCACAAGCGCGCCGTCAGCGATCTCCTCGCGCTCTTCATTCATCGTTACAAGGCATTCGGCATTCGTCACAACGGTCCTTGAATTCATCTACAATACTGCTCCCTTTCAGTGAATGCCCTTATCGGGCTGTTTAACGTATTTGCCAGGCGTACCTGAAGCTACCCTTTCGAGTCTGGCTGTGCTGCCTTTATCTCTTCCCTTCAACGCAGTGCCAGCAGGCTGGGTGTCATCCCTTCCTCATCCAACATCTCCTTCAGTTCCGCAGCGGATAGCGGACGCCCTTTGCCAGCCAGGGCCGTTAGGGCCGCCTCCATCACGTTCGTTCCAAAACTGCGCCCATCCAATCGCGGTGTCACCGTAGCCAGATGGGAAACGCCTCGCTCCCTGAGAAGGCTTATGTCTTCGTCCGTTGTGGTGTTTGTCACAATGATCTTGCCTTCCAGGCTCGGGGGCAAGTGCTGCTTGATGTAATGAAAATCATCGGCAACAATTGAGGCCCAACTGTACTGTGCCGCGAATTTGGGGACGATCTGCTCCTGTTGTTCTCCGGTTGGGTAGATCCAGGAGAAAGGTAATCGGGACATGACCGGCAGCAGAATCCGGGCCAGCAAATGAAGGGTGCTCAGACTTCGCAAGAAAACAGGGATTCCCAGACCGAAAGCCAGGTCGCCAAATAGCGGCTGATAACCCATGTCCAGAAAGCCGCGCACCATCGCATAGCGGCCGACAGCCACACAAAATAATACTCGCTTGGAATGTGGGGGCAGGTGATTCTGCAGTCGCCGCGCAGTCTGTCGCTCCACAACCGTGCGAATCCCGCCGCCGTCAACCACCGGCGATTGTACACCGGCAACGATGCTGCGGACCGAATGGAGGGGAAAGTAGCGCTCGTTTACCTCAAGGCCGAGGTCTGCACCGCCAAAACCAAAGGCGTCCACCTGGCCGTCATGTTCCAGAAACAGACGCCGCATCCGTTTCTGGTCTCCATCGGCGCCGATCCGCTCCAGAACGACCTGCTCATCCCGGATCGTGGTCTCGACCCGTTTATTGCGCTTGCTGCTGCCCAAGCTGATGGAGACGACCCGTTTCATTGTGAATCTACTTCGGGCCCCTTAAGTTTCGGCCCCATTGCGCGGCAAATGACCGGCGCATCCGGCACTCACGCAATCTGCCCTGCTGGCCTCAATCAATCACGCCAATATGGCGTCCCGCCTTGATGAAGACGCTTAATGCAAACTCAATGTCTTCTTCAGTATGGGCAGCCGTAACATTCGCCCGCAGGCGGGCGGTTCCTTCCTTAACGGCCGGCGGCAGAACAGGCAGTACAAATATGCCGTTGTCTTGACAGAACTTGGTCATTGCAAATGCGCGTTCTTCAGTCCCGACCATGATTGGAACGATCGGCGACTCGGTCTGGCCAGTGTCGAAACCGGCGGCCTGCAGACCGCTAGTGAACTGCTGCGCATTGCGGAGGAGGATGCGATTGCGCTCTGTACCTTCATCTTCCAGCACATTGAAGCCTTCGGTAATGGCAGCTGCCACCGACGGCGGCAATGCGGCACTGAATACAAAGCCGCGCGCAGTATGCCGCAAATATGTGACCAGCTTGTCGCTGCCCGCCACATAGCCGCCAATGCCCGGAATCGCCTTGCTGAGTGTACCCATCTTCAGATCGATGGAGCCGTACATGTCAAAATGCTCCTCGATCCCATGTCCGGTCTTGCCCAGTACGCCGATGCTGTGTGCCTCGTCCAGCATCAGCCTCGCATTGTATCGCCTGCAAATCTCATGCGCATCCGGCAGATTGAAGATGTCGCCGTCCATCGAAAACACGGCGTCCGCGATGACCAGCTTCCCTGCCCCTTCCGGAGCGCGCCGCAACTGTCTTTCGAGGTCATCCATGTCGTTATGGCGGAAGCGGACAAACTTGCCTCTGGCCAGCAAACAGCCATCGACTATACTCGCATGATTCCACCTGTCCGAAAATACCCAGTCTCCGCGTCCGACAATCGTGCTGACCGTGGCCAGATTGGTAACATAGCCGGAACTGTATACAATTGCCTCTTCTCTCCGGGCGAAATCGGCAATCGTCCTCTCCATCTTGGTGTGGAGATCTAGCGTGCCGCCGAGAATGCGTACGCCATGAGTGCCGGTTCCATATTTGTCTGCCGCCTCTTTGGCTGCTGCCACAATGCGAGGATGGTTTATCAGTCCCAGGTAACTGTAGGTCGCAAACATCAGCTTGCGCTTGCCCTCAGTATGTACCCATGGCCCCTCAAGTGAATCTACCGGCTGAAAATAGTAGTAGTGTTCGCTTGCTTTTGCCTCTGCCGTCCGTTCCCACCAGGCATCGATTCCCTGCGAAAAAGCATCGACCAGTTCACCATCGCCGTTCAGAAAGGACTCAAAAGAAGGGGCGTCTATCGCCGCCGTGGAGAGACCATCGGGATGGACCCCAACTGGCTCCGCTCCAAGGCGCGCTAACTGATTAACCATTGTATGAGACCTCGTTTTCCACTACGTTACAATATACTAGGGCAGAGAAGGCACCGGGATAATTGTATATGCCAATGTCCGCCAGCAAAAAACAGCCGACCCAATCGTCTAGACGAAGGGCGCGAGAATAATATCATAGAATTGTATCGCATTAAAGTCCACCGTGCAAAGACGACCTGTCATGGGGCAAGAATCCGGCTTCGGCCGCACATCTAAACCCCGCCTTCAAGCCAGGCCGCTTTTTTGTTCGAAGCCCGTCTGCCCCGCGATATAATAGGTTAGACCTCACGAGTTCAAACATGCACGCAAAGCACCCTGACCCAGAGAACCAGTACCAGCCCCACAGGCTTCTACGCGATGGCAATCTGCAGACGATTCTTGGCCGCCACATCCCCCGGGACGCCGCGTTAGTCAACGAAGACGAACAGATAGTCCTGTTTGACGCCGGACCTGACAGGACGGATCTCGATCCGGGCCGGGCCGTGCGGCTGCTTGGATTCTACACGCCGCACCGTAACTCCGTCGACCCGCAAACACCTCCTAAAGGTCTGGCAATGCTGGTGCACGGTTGGGAAGGAGACAGCCACTCCGCCTACAATCTCATCCTGGGCAGCTCTCTGATTCGCACAGGATATGACGTCGTCCGCATCAACATGCGCGACCATGGACCGACGCACCACCTCAACACGGGGATCTTTTTCGCAACCCTCATCGAGGAGTTCCACGCCGCGACCCAGCAGGTTGGCCTTCTCGCTGCTGGTAGGCCTTTCTTCATCATCGGCGCCTCTCTCGGCGGCAATTTCGTCGTCCGCATGGCACTGCGCCATGCCCTTAGTCCCATCCCCAACCTGCGCCGGGCCATAGCGGTCAATCCCGTCCTCAATCCCCGGCTCACATGCATTCTGCTGGACAACCACCGGCTCCTGCGCCGCTACTTTCGCCGCCGCTGGCTGGATTCGCTCCTCAAGAAGCAACAACTGTTTCCCGAACTATACGACTTTACACCCTTGGCTTCCGTCCCGACGATCTGGGAAATGAGCGACTGGGTGACCAAAAGCATGTCCCACTACAGTGGCGTGGAAGAATACTTGGACGCCTATTCAGTCCAGC